>JAAFIJ010000261.1 GCA_013298675.1 Rhodobacterales bacterium
TCTGGCTGGCGGGGCCGAAGCTGGTCACGCGGTATTGCGGATGCCGTCACAGTTCTGGCCCGCACGGCCGCCGCCGCCGACGCGGCCGCCACGATGATCGCCAACGCCGTTGATTTGCCCCACCATCCCGCCATTCAACGCCGCCCGGCCCATCAGCTGCAGGCGGACACTGATCTGGGCGCCCGCCTTGTCACAGTTGAGGTCGCACACCTTAGCCCAACCGACGTCGCAACGGCGCTAAGCGCGGGCATCGTCGCGGCGCAGCAGTATTTTGACCGTGGGTTGATTGAAGGTGCTGCGATTTTCTTGCAAGGTGAAATGCGCACGCTCAACCTGACCCTTGGCCCCGCACAAAACCTTATGTTGCCAAAGGAGACCGCACTTGCCTGAATTTCCCGTCCGCCGCATGTCCTTGTTGATCGAAGAAATTCACCACGAAGGCGGACCTCTGGCCGCCGTGCCCCGGTTGCGCGGCGCTGTCATGGCCGTGGTCAAAAACCCCTTCGCAGGCACGCATGTGACCGAGATCCAAGACGCGATGGAGACGCTAAAGCCGCTAGGCCTTATGATGACCGACAGATTGATCGCAGCATTGGGCGGGCTTGACGGCATCGACGGTTACGGCAAAGGCGCGATGGTTGGTGAGCGTGGCGAGGCAGAACATGGCGCCCTTTGGCACGTTCCCGGCGGCTATTCGATGCGCGCTCGTTTGGGCGAAAGTCGCGCCATCGTGCCCAGCGCCATGAAAGTGTCGCCGATGGGCAGTAGCCTTGATGTCCCCCTTGCCCATATCAACGCGGCCTATGTGCGCAGCCATTTTGACGCCATCACCATCAGCGTTCCCGATGCCCCCCGCGCCGACGAAATCGTCTTTGTACTCGCGATGTCGAAAGGCCCCCGTGTGCACAGTCGAATGGGCGGGTTAGAGGTGTGGCAGATCAAAGGTGAGGACGGTCTGCGATGAAACTGCCGGCAGCATTCCTGTGTTTGCTGCCCAGCGCCGTCTTTGCTTGCGCCTTGCCACCTTCGGTTATCCTGACCTTGCCAACTGGATACTTCATTCTTGGCGCGGCCCTGACTGTGGCGATGACCGCGCTCGTCATGATCAACACCCGCTGGCTGCCACGCATGGCCGTACTGCAGGTCTACCGTGGCACTGCGCGCTTTCCGTTTATGGCAACCTCTTATCTGTCGTTTGTCATCCTGTGCGCGTTGATCCTGCTTGGCCTTTACGGACCAACCGACCCCATGCACAACCTGCTGACCCTGATCTTTTGGACCGGGATTTGGATTGCCCTGCCTTTGGCCATCATGGTCTTTGGCAACCTGTGGGTCGGGACCAATCCATGGATTGCGCCCGTCAGGTTGACACGCGTTCTTTTGAGCAGAACCACTGGCATCGGCGTGTCCGCTTTTGGAACATGGCCCGCCGTTCTGGGGTTCGCAGGCTTTGCATGGTTTCAAATCGTCTCAATCGCGCCGGATGATCCGCAAAGGCTGGCGCAGCTTGCAGTGATCTACTGGCTGATCATCTTTGCCGCCGCAGTCATTGAAGGCGAAGATTGGCTGGAACAAGGAGAGTTCTTAACCGTCTTCTTTCGGATGATCTCGCGCATCGCTCCGTTTTGGCGCACCCGCCAAGGCCACCAAGTCACCGGATCTGTCGGCTGGCCCGGCGCACAGATTGTTCACATGCCCCCACTGGACCGCTCACAAATGGCCTTTGTGACGATCTGCTTGGCCGCACTAACGTTTGACGGACTGTCTGAGACTTTCTTTTGGCTGGGGCTAATTGGACAGAACCCGCTAGAGTTTGGCGGCAGGTCGGCGGTGGTTGGGGTCAACACAGTGGGGTTGCTGGGCACATGGGCGTTGACCATCACGGCAATTTGGGCGGCGCTAAAGCTGGGCGAGATGATCAGTGGCGCGACCCTGCAAGCCGGGCCAAGCATGCTGTCCTTTCTTGCAATTGCAGCCGGGTATCACGCAGCACATTACTTTGTGACCCTGCTGACCGCAGGTCAGTTTACCCTCGGTGCGCTGAACGATCCGCTGTCGCGTGGCGATGATCTGTTGGGGCTGCCGACCGTCTATGTTTCGTTCGGGTTTTTGACCCAACCTAACACTATGCAAATCATTTATGGGGTGCAGTTTCTGGCAATCCTTTTCGCACATCTGCTGGCCGTTGCCCTGTCTTTGCGCAGCGCGAAAAAGAATGTGGGACCCAACGCGCATTTACCTATGACCCTGTTGATGGTTGGCTATACAGTCTTGGGATTATGGTTACTTTCTACTGCCAGAGGCGCGTGACCCACCGCACGCAAAGCATAGTTTTCGCACGTTGATTTTCCGGGACATCGCTTGGGTCCCTTCGAACAGGAGAACGATCATGACGACACACCTAGACCTTGAATTTGCACCTTCACGACGCTCGGTTCTAAAGGGCATGGGCGCAGGATTGCTGGCCAGCGCCGCACTTCCCGCGACTGTTTGGGCGCAAGGCGCACCGATCAAACTTGGATTTCAACTGCATGCCACCGGCATTGGCGCATCCTACGGTCGTTGGTATCAACGCGCAGCCGACGCGGCCCTTGGCCTGATCAATGCAGGCGGCGGCATCAACGGCCGCCCAGTTGAACTGATCTATGAAGACGACGCCACCGATCCCGCGCGCGGCGCTGAGGTGCTGGATAAATTCGTCAACCAACACAGCTGTGACATGGTGTTGGGCACGCTGTTTTCGCATGTGGTGATTGGTTCTGCCCCCCGCGCAGCGGAACTCAAGGTGCCCTACCTTGTTTGCTCCGAGGGGTATCACGTCGCCTCTGGTATGTTGAACCGCTGGACCATGCAGCCGGGGATCACCGATGTGCGCAGCCAGATCGCCAGCATGGCCCCATGGGTCGCGGCAAACCTTGGCAAGAAGATCACAATGATCTTCCCGGATTTCGCCTTTGGTCACGATCACCGCGATTTCTTTACCGCCGCGATGGCAGCCCAAGGTGGTGAGGTCATTGCCCAAATCGCCGTCCCGCCAACTGAAACCAGCTTTACCCGCTATTTCCCGCAAATCCCGGCAGAGACAGAGGTTTTGTACCATGTCATGGTCGGCCCGGCGGTTCTGACCTTTGTCAAAGAAATGGGCGAGTTTTACGGAACGACGGGGCCAAAACTGTTCGGCTTCATTGACAGCCTAGAGGCCGTCGATATCGCAACCCCGGGGCTGGAATTCCTTGAAGGCAGCCATTTCTGGGAGGCGCACAACCGCGTAAAGCCTGCCGACGCGGGCGAGCATGAGGCCGCCTATCGCGCGGCATTGGGTGTTGATGACAACGGTGCTTCGCTTGCCGACCCCGCAGATGTCGCCACCTACAGCCACATGTTTTCCGCGTGGGAAACCCTCTTTGCCATCAAGGCCGGGATGGAGGCGTGCAACTATCAAGGCCCCGCCGATCGCCAAAAGTTCGTCGAAGCGATGGAGGCGATGTCAGACATGCCCTACGGCATCGAACGACCGCAAGGCGCGAAACGGTTCAACGGCAAAACCCATCAGGCCTTTGGCACCCAGAACATCAGCCAAGTCCAAGCCGGAAAACTGGTGCGTGTCCACCAAACCACGATGGAAGATGGCCTGTACGATGACGCGGTGGATTACACCACCCAAGCGTTCTAAGGACCAATGGCGCGCGGCCAACACCGCGCGCCGCGTCTCTAAATGGCATTTGGACCCTTTTTTCTACTCGCTTTTATGGAAGGCATGGTCACCGCGGCCGTGCTTGCCTTGACGGCTGTCGGGCTTAGCCTTGTGTTCGGGGTGATGCGGGTGGTCAACGTCGCCCACGGCGCGTTTTTCATGCTTGGCGCAGTCATCGCATGGTACGTCACGCAAGCGTTGCCCGGACATGAAGTGTGGGGGTTTATTGCTGCCCTGATCGTCGCACCCGTGACTGTCGGCTGCATTGCCCTTGTCGCTGACCGCGCGGTGATCAGCCGCATCCACTATGAACCTGAGGCGACGATCGTCGCGACAATCGGGCTTTTGTACATCTTTGAACAAGGCGCGCTCAGCCTGTTTGGC
>JAAFIJ010000262.1 GCA_013298675.1 Rhodobacterales bacterium
ATCCAGCTGAGCTACGGAGCCACATTGCCCTTCATGCGTCGATTTTGCGCGCGGTGCAACAGTTTGGGACCAAAAATTGCAAGCTTTGGGTGGTGGCCATTGGCCACCACCCTTCATTTTCCATTGGGTCTGAGATGACCGCTGTCAGGAAGTCAAGAAATTGGCAACTTGCAGGGGCCCATTTCGCGAACTAGTCCCTCCGGGGCAAATATTCTGGACTTGGACAAGTGTAGGATTGTGGATAACACTGTTTCAAATAGATGAACGGGATTATCATTTGTGTCCAAGCCTCCTGGTTTAGATCCACGCCGTACCCTGACCCTGCGCGATGTTTCGGAGGCGTCTGGTGTCAGTGAAATGACCGTAAGCCGCGTTTTGCGTAACCGTGGTGACGTTTCGGACGCGACCCGTGAACGAGTGCTGACTGCGTCGCGGGCCTTGGGCTATGTGCCAAACAAAATCGCCGGTGCCCTCGCCTCGCAGAGGGTAAATCTGGTGGGCGTGATCATCCCGTCCCTGTCCAACATGGTGTTTCCCGAAGTGATGACAGGTATTTCAAGCGTGCTCGATGACACAGGATTGCAGCCTGTGGTCGGGGTGACCAACTATTCGCCCGAGCGCGAAGAGGCGGTCCTTTACGAGATGTTGTCGTGGCGTCCGTCGGGCGTGATCATCGCCGGGCTAGAGCATACAGAGGCGGCCCAAGCGATGCTGGGTCAGGCTGGCATCCCCATAGTCGAAATCATGGATATTGACGGCACACCGATTGACTGCGCGGTTGGCATTTCGCATCGCCGGGCGGGGCGGCAAATGGCCGAAGCGATCATCGCGGCAGGCTATAAGAACATCGCGTTTTTGGGCACGCAAATGGCCAACGACCACCGCGCAAAAAAGCGACTTGCGGGGTTCGAAGAGGCTTTGGGCAAGGCGGGATTGGCCTTGGTAGACCGAGAGTTTTACTCTGGTGGGTCGGCGCTGCTTAAGGGCCGCGAGATGACCGAGACTGTTCTGCAGCGCAGCCCACAGGTCGATTTTCTGTATTACTCCAATGACATGATCGGCGCGGGCGGTTTGCTCTACTGTTTGGACAAGGGTATCGATGTACCCGGACGCGTTGGTCTTGCCGGGTTTAACGGGGTAGAGTTGCTGGATGGATTGCCGCGCAAACTTGCCACAATGGATGCTTGCCGTCTTGAAATAGGCACGCGCGCGGCAGAGATCGTTGCCGGCAAATCCGGTGGTTTGGTCGGGGGTGAGGTGATAGAGCTGTTCCCAACCTTGCAGTTGGGCGACACCATTCGCCGTTAAACTGCCAATCACAGTCAGACGCGCAACAGTTTAGAAACCTGCCGCCAGACGCGCACCTTGATCAATCGCGCGTTTTGCGTCCAGTTCTGACGCGACGTCTGCACCACCAATGATATGAACCGCAAATCCCGCTGCAATCAAACGCTCTGCAAGCCCGCGTTCTGGCAATTGGCCCGCGCAGAGGATCACGTTGTCGACCTCTATCAACTCTGGAACCCCGTCGCGCAAAATCTCTAGTCCGGCAGGGGTTATTCGCTGATAGGTGACGCCGCCGATCATTTTGACGCCTTGGCATGCAAAGCTGCGCGGTGAATCCAGCCAGTTGTTTTCCCAAGCCCCCTGCCCGGTTTTTCAGCTTTGCGCTGCAGCAACCAAACCTCACGGGCCGGGGCCTCGGGCGCGGGCGCGGCCAATCCACCGGCGGTTTCGGCAGGGTCACCGACGCCCCATTCCTTGCGCCAAAGCGCCAGATCAAGGGTGGCACTGTGTGCGCCCCCAACCAGAAACTCTGCGACATCAAAACCGATACCGCCCGCGCCGATGATCGCAACGCGCTGACCCACTGGTGCGCTTGCAGCACATCACTATAGCGCATCGCCAATTCATGGCCCTCTATCGCAAGCTCACGCGGGGCCACCCCTGTCGCGATCACCACCTCGTCAAATCCGGTCAGATCGACAAGATCGGCCTCTCGGCCCAAGCGCGTCTCGACCCCCCGCCGGACAAGTTCGCTGCCAAACCAGTCGACCATGCCGTCAAATTCGTCTTTTCCTGGGACCTTGCGCGCAAGGTTCAACTGGCCGCCCACATGCTGCGCCCGGTCAAACAAAACCACTTTGTGCCCGCGCTCTGCCGCCACAAGTGCGGTCATCATTCCCGCCGGACCCGCCCCCACGATCCCGATGCGTTTGGGCGCTAAGGTCGGGGCATAGGTCAGCACCGTTTCATGACAGGCACGCGGGTTGATCAAACAGCTGGTCAACTTGCCGCTAAAGGTGTGGTCAAGGCAGGCCTGATTGCACGCGATACAGGGCGCGATCTCTGCGCGCCGTCCTGACGCTGCTTTGATAACAAAGTCCGGGTCGGCCAAAAAGGGCCGCGCCATAGACACCATGTCAGCCAAACCATCCGCCAGGATCTGCTCGCCCACCTCGGGCGCATTGATCCGGTTTGACGCGATGACCGGCAGCGTCACCTCTGTCCGCAAACGACCCGTCAGATGTGCAAAGGCCGCGCGCGGAACAGACGTGGCAATCGTAGGAATGCGCGCCTCATGCCAACCGATCCCGGTATTAAGCAGGGTGGCGCCGGCAGCTTCAACCGCCCGCGCCAGCAGCACCACCTCTTCCCAAGTGGACCCGTTGGGCACAAGGTCGATCAGCGAAATACGAAAGATAACAATAAACGCGGGGCCAACGGCGGCGCGCACCCGGCGCACCACCTCTACCGGCAGACGCATGCGGTTTTCAAAACTACCGCCCCAGTCGTCGGTGCGTTTGTTAACGTGGCGTGCCAGGAATTGGTTCAGGAAGTAGCCTTCGCTGCCCATCACCTCTACGCCGTCATAACCCGCCTCTTGCGCGCGAACGGCTGCTGTCACCATATCCGCGATTTGCTTTTCGATCCCCGCGGCGTCCAATTCCTGCGGCACAAAAGGCGAGATCGGCGATTTGATCGCCGAAGAAGACACACACTCTTTGCCATAAGCATACCGGCCCGCATGCAGGATCTGCATGGCAATCAGACCGCCCGCATCATGTACCCGGCTGGTTACAACACGGTGGTTTTCGACGTCTTGGGCCGTGAACAGCCCAGCAGCGCCTGGAAAAACCCCACCTTCACGGTTTGGCGCCATGCCGCCTGTCACCATCAGCGCCACGCCCCCACGGGCGCGGGCGGCATAAAATTCAGCAACTCGGTTCCAATCGCCCGTCTCTTCCAGACCAGTATGCATTGACCCCATCAACACCCGATTTGGCAGGGTGATATGGCCAAGCGGTAATGGTGCCAGAAGGTGGGGATAGGCGGTCATGGTGTCCTCCGGTTGCGTGCATTATGGTGCCGCGACCACGGGGAAATGTCACGGCAAACGCCGCGTCATATTGGGCTTCGTCGCCACGCGCGCGGTTACTTCAAGGTTTCAAGGCAATGACGGCGGAACGCTCGTTTTAGCAAGTCCAGCTCTGCGCGCAACAAATCTACCTCTGCCCTAAGGTCATCTTCCAAGGCGACGCCAGTGATGACTGTGAATTGGCTGAGGCGTTCTGACGTTTCGCGGTCATGGATCAGAAAGGTTTGAACGCCGTCATTCAACACCTCTGCGGGAATTTTCACCCGGACCAGCCAGTCGGTGGGACGCTGGGCGATGGCGGAAACAGTAACGTCTTTGATTGCCGTTTCCAACAAGAACACATCAATGGCGGGCGTTGCTGTCATGCCACTCAGCACGCCTTCCCAAACCCCCGCACGGATCCGCGTCTTGGTCAATTTCACTTCGCTCATGTTCGGCTCACAACTCGGCTCTTGGACGGCGACTAAGGGTGACATCGCGCAGAATAATCTGATTCATTTCGGGGCCTTCAAAAATCAGGTCAACCCACAGCTTTTCAACGCGACGTTCATTCATTTTGGTATAGCTAAGATCAAACTCGACCATGACCTCTTCTTCGTTCAAGGGCAGCTCGCGCACGATTTGTTCGACATTCGGCCCGTGTTTGATATTCAGCCGTGCAAAGATTTCCA
>JAAFIJ010000263.1 GCA_013298675.1 Rhodobacterales bacterium
GTGCTATGAGTGCATTTTTCCAACACGACCCGAACCTGGAATGGTGCCAACCTGTGCCGAAGCAGGTGTCGCGGCCCCATTGCCGGGGGTGATCGGGGCGATGATGGCAATGGAGGCGGTCAAGCATATCACGGGGGCAGGGCAGGGATTGGCGGGGCGTTTGCTGATCCATGATGCCCTTTACAACGAGACGCGGATGATCGGCATCAAGAAGCGCGCCGACTGTGCGGTCTGTGGGTCGCGCCATTCGCTCGATTGACCCCCCTTGCAGGCCCCCCAATTGCCCTGTCATAGTCAGATCCATATTGACCATCCATCCGTGACAGGGAGTTCACATCATGAAATTCACTACCGCCCTTGCGGGCCTCGCACTGTCTGTTTCCGCAATGACCTTTGGTGCGCAGGCGCTTGCGCAGGCCCTGCCCGATCTTGGGGGCAAAGAAATCGTCATCGTCACCGAAAACGCCTATCCGCCGCTTCAGTTTCTGGATGCGGCAGGCACACAGATCGGCTGGGAATATGATGCCTTGGCCGAAATCTCCAAGCGGTTGAATATCGTGGTGAAATACGAAAACATTTCATGGGATGCGATGATCCCCGCTGTGTCAGAGGGTCAGTTTGACATGGGGATGACCGGCATCACGATCAAAGATGACCGCAAGGAAATGGTTGATTTCTCTGACAGCTATATGACCAGCGAAATGGTGATGATGGTGCGCGGCGACGAGGCGCGCTTTACCGATGCGGCGTCTTTTGCGGCAAACGCAGAGCTGTTGATCGCGGCCCAGCCCGGCACCACCCCGTTCTATGTAGGTGTCTATAACGTGCTGGACGGAAATGAGGCAAACCCACGCATCAAGCTGTTTGAAACCTTTGGTGCGACTGTTGAAGCGCTCAAGGCGGGTGATGTGGATCTGGTCTTGACCGATGGCACCGCTGGCAACGGGTATGTTGATGCGTCGGCTGGCGGGTTGAAGATCATCGGCGAAAAGCTGGGGACCGAAGACTTTGGCTTTATCTTCCCAAAAGGGTCTGACTTGGTGGCCCCGATGAACGCAGCCATTGCCGCAATGAAGGCTGATGGAACAATCGATGCGCTGAACAAGAAGTGGTTCCTTGATTACAAAATCGGTCAGTAAGACCCTTGGCCCCAAGGTTGATGCCTTGGGGCCATGACATGCCACGATACCCATGCAGGCACCGCAGAATAATGAACGGCCCTATTGGCTGATCCTGTTGATCGGGATTGGCCTATGGCTTTTCTATGAGGTTTGGGCAAATCAGATTTATGGCGCGGTGCTTGCGACTTTGGTCAAGGGCATTGGCATCACGGTCTTTGTGACGGTCATCGCCTATGCATCGGCCTGTGTTTTGGGGTTGGCCTTGGCGCTGGCGGGGATGTCACGGTTCATGATTTTGCGCCAGTCGTCGCGGTTTTATGTGGAAGTCGTGCGCGGTGTGCCCATTATCGTATTGCTGCTTTATGTGGCCTTTGCGGCCGCCCCTGCTTTGGTTGTTGCTGTGAATTGGATCACGGGTTGGTTTGGGGCAGAGCCGTGGAAGACGCGCGATTTCCCATTGATCGCGCGCGCGATCATCGCGCTGACCATCGCCTATTCGGCGTTTTTGTCAGAAGTGTTCCGCGCCGGATTGGTGGCTGTGGACAAGGGTCAGATAGAAGCTGCTGCGGCGCTTGGGCTGAATGGCTGGCAGCGATTTCGCCATATCGTCTTTCCACAGGCGTTTCGGATGATCTTGCCGCCCTTGGGCAATGATTTTGTGGCGATGGTGAAAGACAGCTCACTCGTGTCGGTGTTGGGCGTGTCGGACATCACCCAATTGGGTAAAGTCACTGCGGCAGGGAATTTCAGGTATTTTGAGACCTATAACGTGGTGGCGCTGGTCTATCTGACGATGACGATTACCCTGAGTCTGGTATTGCGGCGGTTGGAACAACGGTTGCGCGCTAAGTCCGAGCGTTAAGGCCGCTGCCTGAGACTGTTACTGAAATGAGCGCCTGACGGCGCAAGTCATTTAGGTCACCGGCGCGCCTTGCGGCGCACCGGCTCCGGTGGGCCCGCTGCAGGCTTGGCTCTGGACCTTTGCGGTTGGTCTGCATAGCCTTGGCGCAAAGGAGATTTTTGATGAATGCTTTGCTGCTGCCATGGGAAACTGAGTTTGGATTGCCGCCCTTTGCCCAAATCGAGGATGCTGATTTCGGGCCGGCCTTTGATGCCGCACTGATGCAGGCGCGCCAGAATATCGAGGCAATTGCCGACGATGTAAATCCGCCCAGCTTTGCCAATACGATCGAGGCGTTGGAACTGGCCGAAGAGTTGCTCGACCGTGTATCTGGGGTGTTTTACAATCTTGCGGGCGCCGATAGTACCGATGCGCGCGAAGCATTGCAGCGGGACCTGGCCCCAAAACTGAGCGCATTTTCGTCACAAGTCACGAACAACAAAGCGCTGTTTGCCCGGATTGACGCGCTTTGGACACGGCGCGATGATTTGGGCTTAAGTGCCGAGCAGCTGCGGGTTTTGATGTTGTACCGTCAGATGTTCGTTCGCTCTGGTGCGGAGCTGGAGGGCGCATCAGCGGCGCGTTTGACCGAAGTGAAAGCAGAGCTTGCGGTTCTGGGAACCGAGTTTGGGCAAAATCTGTTGGCCGAAGAGCGCGGTTGGATAATGGAGCTGTCTGAACCAGATCTGGAGGGGCTGCCAGAGTTTGTCCGCGCGACGGCGCGGGCGGCGGCGGCAGAAAAAGGATTGAGCGGGGCTATTGTGACCTTGTCCCGGTCCTTGATCGTGCCGTTTTTGGAATTTAGCACCCAGCGCGGGTTGCGACAGCGGGCCTATGAGGCATGGGTCGCGCGCGGGGCCAACGGCAATGCGCAAGACAACCGCGGTATCGTGGCAAAGACCCTGCAGTTGCGCCAAGAGAGGGCGCAGCTTTTGGGCTATGCCAGTTTTGCCGAGTACAAGCTTGAACCGGAAATGGCCAAAACCCCGTCTGCTGTGCGCGATTTGCTGATGCGGGTCTGGACGCCTGCGCGGGCTGTGGCGGTAAAGGACGCGGCCATTCTGGAAGGAATGTTGCACTCAGACGGGATTGCGGGGCCGCTAGAGCCGTGGGATTGGCGGTACTATTCGCAAAAGCGGCGTGTGGCCGAACATGATCTTGATGAGGCAGTTTTGAAACCCTACCTGGGGTTGGATGCGATGTTGGCCGCGCAGTTCGATTGCGCGCATCGTTTGTTCGGGTTGGAGTTCAGGGCGATGGATGTTGCTCTTTATCATCCTGATGCACGGGCATGGGAGGTGACGCGCAACGGGACCCATGTGGCGGTTTTCATTGGCGACTATTTCGCGCGGGGATCAAAACGGTCCGGTGCATGGTGTTCGGCGATGCGAAGCCAACGCAAACTGGGCGGCGAAGTCAGGCCGATTGTGGTGAATATCTGCAACTTTGCCAAAGGTGCGCCTGCGTTGCTGTCCTATGATGATGCGCGCACTTTGTTTCATGAGTTTGGTCATGCATTGCATCAAATGCTGTCGGATGTAACCTATGGGTTCATTTCGGGCACCTCTGTTGCGCGCGATTTCGTGGAATTGCCTAGCCAACTTTATGAGCATTGGTTGGAGGTCCCTGAGGTTCTGCAAAAGCACGCGCGGCATTGGCAAACCGGCGAGCCGATGCCGGCCGATTTGTTGGCGCGCTTGTTGGCCGCTGGGACCTATGATCAGGGGTTTGCGACGGTAGAGTTCGTCTCTTCAGCGCTTGTCGATCTGGCGTTTCATGAGGGCAACGCCCCTGCCGATCCGATGCAGCTGCAGGCGCAGGTGTTGCAGAGTCTGGACATGCCGCACGCCATCCGTATGCGGCATGCAACGCCGCATTTCGCGCATGTCTTTACGGGTGACGGGTATAGTTCAGGCTATTACAGCTACATGTGGTCGGAAGTGATGGACGCAGATGCGTTTGCAGCGTTTGAAGAGGCAGGAGATGCGTTTGATCCTGCCACTGCGCA
>JAAFIJ010000264.1 GCA_013298675.1 Rhodobacterales bacterium
GCAGCGGCTGGTGGCAAACCGGCCAGCAACCCTTCGGCCCGCAACGCAAACAGACGTGCCGCGATTTTTTCAGGCCGCGCCAAAGCATCGGCAACGCCCTGATCAAACCCTGCAACGTCCCAGTCCTTGCCCGTCATGCCGTGGCGCAACACCGATTGCTCTGACAGCAACGCAAACATTTCACCCGTAAGATAGGTCTGAAAACTAACCACCTCGCCCGCCGAAATGTGGACCCATTTGGTATGCGTGCCCGGCAAGCAGATCACCCCGTCAAACGACGGAAGAATGGTCAACGCGCCCGCGATCTGCGTCTCTTCACCGCGCATGACGTCAGCGGGGGTCGTTTGCATGACGCCCGGCGCGATCCTCATCACAATCCGCGGATCGTTCGTTGGGACAGACACCAACTCCCCCTGCGAAACAGGGGTACACGGTGTCGCGCGATAAGGTGCCTCATGCCAGCCTTGGCGTGAACCGACCATGCCGCAGGCGACAACCTTTACAGGCGCGCCGGTCAGCCAAGGCTCGATCATTGCGATCAACGCAGGTTCAAACTCGGCGCGTGCCAATTTGCCCATACCCCGGTCAGAACTTGCAGCCCCCAGCACGCCATCCCTGCCCATCGCCCAAGCACGCAGATTGGAGGTGCCCCAATCAACCGCGATCCAGTCAATGTGCCCGTCTATTTGGCCCGCACAGTTCGTCATCCTGTCACCACCACTCCGCCATCTATGACCAAGGCTTGGCCCGTCATCATCCTTGACGATTGGGACGCCAAAAACAGGACGCCCCCAACGATATCTTCTGGCGCAAGCGGATCCTTCAGGCACTGTCGGTCAATATGCGCCTGTAACCCCTCGGGTGTGACCCAAAGATCCTTTTGTTTTTGCGTCAGAACCCAGCCCGGAGCCACCGCATTGACCCGGATCTTATCGGGCCCAAACTCGCGCGCCAAAGTCCGCGTCAGCCCATTGATCCCCGAATTTGCCGCCACGTAAATGCTATAGCCAGCGGTCGCCATCATGTAACTGATCGAAGTGAAATTGATGATCGCGCCACCCCCAGCGGCCTTCATACCCGGCACAACGGCCTGGATCGCAAAGAAATAAGACTTCAGATTGATCGCCATCGACCAGTCCCAGAACGCTTCATCGACCTTTAGCGCGTCGTGACGTTGATCATTGGCCGCGTTGTTGACCAGCACAGCGATCGGACCGTGCGCCTGCGCCGCTGCATCTATGGTCGCGCGCAGGGCATCAACATCTGTAATATCGCAAGGAAAAAAAAGGGGTCGCAGACCGGTCTTGGCCACCATGTCATCACAAAAGACCGTGGCATCAGACCTTTGGCAAAAGGCAACCCGCGCACCTTGGCGCAAGAACCCTTCGGTCAGGGCCGCGCCAATGCCTGATCCACCGCCCGTAATAAAGACCGAAGCGCCCTTGAGATCAGGATAAATTGGCATTGTGCTGTTCATATCGTACCCGACCCTGGATTCCCTCATGGGTTTCATTATTTGAAACCTTATCTTGAATAATGAAAAATATGCTGCGCAATGTTTGGGGTGTCAACCGAAACACTTCGCGTTGGAGACCTCGGGAGAACCGCGATCGGGTCAAAGGCGCAATCAGACGGAACCATCGGTGACGTCCGACAGATTTTTCGCGTAAATGCGGCACTTGTATCCTGTGTAGAGCAAACCCGGTCTGCCCACGTCATTCTGGCCGATTGGACACGAACGGCTTTTCACCGCGCGCCTCTGCCAAGTCGATTTGCCTTTGGCGTTCGCGGAACCGTGTGCGGTCGGCCTCGGCATATTCGTGATGGCATTTGTGGCAAGACGCCCCGCGTTCGTATTCCGGCCGCAGCTTGTCGTCGGCGCTGATCGGACGGCGGCAGGCGTGACAGGTGTCATAACCGCCCGGCACCAACCCATGTCCCACAGAAACCCGGCCATCAAACACATAGCATTCGCCGTCCCACATAGATTGGTCCGCGGGAACCTCTTCAAGGTATTTCAAGATTCCACCCTGCAAGTGGAAAACTTCATTGCGACCCTCGCCCAGCAAAAAGTTCGTAGACTTTTCACACCGAATGCCGCCCGTGCAAAACATCGCAATGCGCTTGCCGGCAAAGCGATCCTTGTTGTGCTCCCACCATTCGGGAAACTGTGAAAATGACTGGGTTTGCGGGTCAACTGCGCCCTGAAAGCTGCCAATTTCAGTTTCATAGTCATTGCGGGTGTCAATCACCACGACATCCGGCTGCGAGATTAAGGCGTTCCAATCGCGGGCCTGCACATAGCTGCCAACCCGTGCCAACGGATCAATGTCCGGCAAACCCATGGTCACGATCTCGCGCTTTAGCTTCACTTTCATGCGACCAAAGGGCATCTCTTCTGCAAAGCTTTCCTTATGAACAAGCTTTGAACATCCCGGCAACGCACGCAACGCAATCAGCACTTGATCAATCGCATCGCGAGACCCTGCAACGGTGCCATTTACCCCCTCAGAGGCAATAAGCAGGGATCCCTTGATGCCCAACTGATTGCACAGCAAAAGCAGCGGTTCCCGCAAGGATGCCGGGTCAGGGAAACGTGAAAAATGATATAGTGCAGCGACAATAATCATGGGGTTTGTAGAGTTTTCCTTGGTTTTAGGCCCAAGTCCGTAACCGATTGAACCGTGAAGGCCAAGCCCCAAGCAATCGCACGCGCCATTGCATTTGACCTACTTTCGCGCAATCTTAGTAATATTGCACACAACCTAGACAGGAACGCGCCGATGCACCCAAAAACCCACGCCCTTTTGGTCATCGACGTGCAAAACGACTTTTGCCCCGGCGGAAACCTTGCTGTCGCAGGTGGCGATCAGGTCGTGGCGCGGATCAATTCTCTGATGTCTGAATTTCACACGGTCGTTCTAACCCAAGACTGGCACCCGGCCGACCACAGCTCTTTCGCAGAAAGCCACCCCGGAGCAGCCGCATTTTCCATCTTGGAAATGCCTTATGGCCCGCAAGTTCTTTGGCCCAAGCACTGCATCCAAGGCAGTGCGGGGGCGGCGTTTCATCAAGACCTGCGGACTGATCCCGCTCAGATCATCATTCGCAAAGGATTTCGTGCCGCCGTCGACAGCTATTCAGCCTTTTTTGAAAACGACCACACAACCGCCACTGGGCTAGAAGGGTACTTGCGCGACCGTGGGATTGAAAAGCTAACACTCGTTGGCCTCGCGACCGATTTTTGCGTCGCCTATTCCGCGCTCGATGCGGCGCGATTGGGGTTTGGCGTGACGATTCTGCAGGATGCCTGCCGCGCGATTGATCTTGACGACTCTCTGGCCCAAGCAAAGCAACAAACGTCAACTGCCGGGGTTATTTGGGCCTAGAAAAGGCGACGCAGTTAACCTTATTTTCAACAACACAGGGCGGTCACGCTCTGCACCAACCAGAACCAGAGGCCGATGCAAACTCGCGAACCCACCTCCAGCCAGTCTCTCAGGGCGGCAAACAGCCCAGAAGGTCTCCTCCTCCGCTATGCGCGCGGTCGCGTCAGGGGATTTTTGCTGCGCCAAACAATGACTTTACTAGGCTCTGCGACGATCGCTGTTTCGTCCAGTTGGTCGGTCGGCCTGTTTACCATGGTGCTTGCCTTGGTCGGCGAGGCCATCGATTGCGTCATGCTGACTCACATAAAGACGAAATCGATCGAATCTTTGCGGCAAACAGGCCTGTTTACAAAAAATGGCATGTCCGCACGCCTATACGCAACGATCACCGCAGGGATCCAAGCGGTCACGATTGCTGTCTGTATCGCACTGGCTTGGCGGATGATTCCCTTTGTCGAAGCCCGGTTCTTTGCTGTCAGTTTCTTGATGGCCGCTGCAATCAATGCGGGTCTGGTCCTGCGGCATTTTCCCGAAGGCGCCAAGATTCGCTTTACCGTCTATGGCAGCGTCTTGCTGGTGATGCTTGCCTGGAATCGGACAGAGCCCCTTAGCATTTCCGACCAC
>JAAFIJ010000265.1 GCA_013298675.1 Rhodobacterales bacterium
CGAGTACGCGCCAAAGATTGAAACCCTGCAGATCCCAACGGACAAAATCCGTGAAGTGATCGGCTCGGGCGGCAAAGTTATCCGTGAAATCGTGGAGCTTTCGGGCGCCAAGGTCGACATCAACGACGACGGCATCATCAAGATCGCCTCGTCGGATCAAGCCGCGATCAAAAAGGCCTATGACATGATCTGGTCGATCGTGGCAGAGCCAGAGATGGGCCAGATTTACACCGGTAAAGTCGTGAAGTTGGTCGATTTCGGCGCGTTTGTGAACTTCTTTGGCAAGCGTGACGGTCTGGTTCACGTCAGCCAAATCGCTAACAAGCGCCTGAACCACCCGAATGAGATCCTCAAAGAGGGTCAAGAAGTGAAGGTCAAGCTGTTGGGCTTTGACGATCGCGGCAAGGTGAAACTCGGCATGAAGATGGTTGATCAGGAAACTGGTCTGGAAATCATCGAAAAGACCGAAGAATCCGACGCATAAGCGTTTCGATAAAGAAAAGGGCCCCAGAGGACACTCTGGGGCCCTTTTTGTATGGGAATGTCCCGATTAGATTGGGCGCTTGGCGAACCGCAGGTAGGGCAGCTTGATGTCCAGCGCGCCAAAACGCTCTGTTGCTTGGTCGTTGTTCAACGCCAAAGCAACAATGACATCTTGCCCCGGAACCCAGTTGGCAGGGGTAGCGATTGGCACGCCGTCGGTCGCCTGTACCGCATCAAGCGCACGCAAAATCTCTGCAAAGTTACGACCAACCGACATTGGATAGGTCATCGTCAGGCGTACCTTTTTGTCGGGTCCGATGATGTAAACCGTCCGCACCGTGGCGGTGTTGGCGGGCGTGCGTCCTTCGGTCGGCAGGTAAAATTCTGCGGGCAACATATCATAGGCCTTGGCGACGGTCAGGCTGGTGTCATCGATGATGGGAAAGTCGGCAGGTGCGCCGGCAAACGCCTCAATGTCGCGCTTCCATTTGCCGTGATCGGCGACGGAGTCTACCGAAACGCCCAAAACCTTTGTCTTACGCTTGGCAAACTCAGGGGCAAGCTGCGCCACCGCGCCAAATTCGGTTGTGCAAACCGGGGTGAAATCACGCGGATGCGAAAAGATGATGGCATAGCTGCCGTCAAGCCAGTCGTGAAAATGGATGGGACCTGCGGTGCTGTCCGCAGTAAAATCTGGGGCGACGTCGTTGATCCGAACAGACATGTGCATGCTCCTACAGTTGTACCGGTTGGTATTCATATAGTGAATTTGGAACAGAAGTTCATCCCCCTGTCGGATACTGTCCAAACTATAGAACAAAATTCCACTAAGATCGCGAAACACAGGCCAAATTGCTATCGCTGCGGGTGCATCGGCAACAGGACCCCAGTCATCAGACCCAAAGCGGAAGATCACGACATAACCTGTCGGTGACTTGCTTGCGTATGGATCAGGACCCGTGCAAAGATATGATCAAATCTGGAGGGTAGCATGCTGATCAAACGTGACTTTTACATCAATGGACGCTGGGTTGCACCGCTGACTGCAAATGATTGCAATGTCATTGATCCTTCGACCGAAGAGGTTTGCGCTGTGATCTCGCTTGGCTCTGCGGCCGACTGCGATCTGGCGGTTGCCGCAGCCAAGGCCGCGTTTCCCGGTTGGGCTGCCACACCTCGGGACCAACGCCGCGCGGTCGTGGTCCAGATCCTTGAGCAATACGATCTGCGGCTTGAAGAATTGGCGCATTTGATTTCCATCGAAATGGGCTCTCCGATTGATCACGCCCGCAGCCAGCAGGCCCCTTGCCTGCCTTGGCATGCAAACAACTTTCTGGCGGCTTTTGATACGATGGAATGGATCAAACCGCTTGGCCCACACGCGCCAAATGACCGGATATCACTAGAGCCGATTGGCGTGGTGGGGCTGATCACACCATGGAATTGGCCGATGAACCAGATCGCGCTCAAAGCCATTCCGGCGATCCTTGCGGGCTGTACTTGCGTGATGAAACCGTCCGAAGAAAGTCCGCTCGATGCGATGCTGTTCGCAGAGTTCTGCCATGATGCGGGACTGCCTCCGGGCGTTTTCAACCTTGTAAACGGCGACGGTCTGGGCGTCGGCGCGCGCATGTCAGCGCACCCCGATGTTGAAATGATTTCCTTCACTGGATCGACCCGGGCGGGTAAGGCAATTACAGTCGCCGCCGCCGAGACGCTTAAACGCGTTACATTGGAACTTGGTGGCAAAGGTGCCAACCTGGTGTTCGCTGACGCCGACGACCGCGCCGTCGAACGTGGTGTACGCCATCTGATGAACAATACCGGCCAGTCTTGCAATGCACCCAGCCGGATGTTGGTGGAACGCCCTGCCTATGACCGTGCAGTGGAAATCGCCAGCCGCGTTGCGAACGAAATCAAGGTCGGATCGGCACATGAACCCGGCAAACATATTGGCCCGGTTGTGAACAAACGCCAATGGGACCAGATCCAAACCTTTATCCAAAAAGGAATTGAGGAAGGAGCCCGGTTGGTGGCGGGCGGCTTGGGTCTGCCAGACGGCTTCAATCGCGGGTTTTACGTAAAGCCCACCGTTTTCGCGGACGTAACCCCCGGCATGACGATAGAACGCGAAGAGATTTTTGGCCCCGTCCTGTCTATTATTCCCTTTGATACCGAAGAAGATGCCGTGCGCATCGCCAATGACACGCCTTACGGCCTGACCAATTACGTCCAAAGCGCTGACGGCGCGCGGCGCAATCGTTTGTCACGCAGTTTGCGGTCAGGCATGGTGGAAATGAACGGCAATTCGCGCGGCGCGGGGTCACCTTTTGGCGGGGTAAAGTCATCGGGTCGTGCGCGCGAAGGCGGGCATTGGGGCCTTGAAGAGTTTCTTGAGGTCAAAGCAATTTCTGGCTGGGATAGCGCTGCAGAATAAGGTTCATTGCGCAAAGCGTCACCCATTCTTGACCAACAAGGGGGCCCCATGTCGCACCATCCAAAGCTGTTGTCCCCGCTAAAACTGCGGCAACATACTTTGCGCAATCGCATCGTTTTTGGTGCGCATACCAACAATATGTCAGACCAAGGGTTGCCCGGCCCTAGGATGGAGCATTACTTGCTGGAGCGCGCCCTAGGCGGGGCGGCGATGATCGTGACAGAACCCGTCCCGGTTCACCGAACAGGTGTATTAACACGGGGCAATCTTCTGCAGGGGTCAGATGAAATTATTCCCCATTTTCAACGCATTACTGAACGGATCAAAGATGCGGGCGCGGTCATCTTGCAGCAGATTTATCACGTCGGCGCGCATGGGGATTCCGACCTAAGCTTTGCACCGCATTGGTCGCCCTCGGGCGGGCCCAGTTACCACGACTCGGACGGATCACACCGCATGACCGGGGCGGAAATTGACGAATTGTTGGAGGCCCATGTGATCGCCGCCAAGCGGGCCAAGGCTTCGGGCTTTCAGGGCGTCGAGGTTTGGGCCGCCTATCATTCGCTGCTCGATCAATTTTGGACGCCGTGGTCGAACCAGCGCGATGATCTGTGGGGCGGCTCGCTGGAAAATCGCACCCGGTTTTCGCGCACTTTGATTGAACGTATCCGCAGGACTTGCGGTGAGGATTTCATTGTGGGTTTGGCAATCAGCTATTCACCCGCCTATTCAGTGACCCTTTCGGCAGAGGCGCTATGCGAAATCGTGGCCTTGCATGATGCGACAGGGCATGTGGATTACGTGACCTGTGGCTATGGCAGCTATCTGGAGTTTGACGGGATTATTCCGACGTTTCCTTTTGGTGAAAAACTAACGACACCTTTGACCGCCCAGCTGAAAAGCATCGTCAGACACGCGGCCATCACATCTGAGGCGGGCGTGCGCACGCCCGACAACGCTGAAACCATCATCGCCAGCGGTGAGGCGGATTTGGTGTCTATCGTGCGCGGGCAAATTGCCGACCCGCATTTGGCGCGCAAAACC
>JAAFIJ010000266.1 GCA_013298675.1 Rhodobacterales bacterium
ATGTCAACCTTGGAAGAGCGCGCCGCTTTGGCGCAGTTTGGGCTATGAAATGATCAAAGCCGTTCTTGTCTTTCTGATCGTCATGGCCGTGATTGCCATGATCGGCAACGCCTTGTTCCCCGGTGCATTGACACGGCGCGTGAAACAACAGTTGCGGCTAACGCCTGCAGCCAAATGCACCAGCTGTGGCCGCCATTTGATTGGCACTTCTGGCTGCAATTGCAAAAAGAGGGCATGATGCAGACATCAAAACACCGAGCGCTCGTCACTGGGGCAGGAAAACGGCTTGGCCGGGAGATGGCGCTCTATCTGGGTGCGCGGGGGTTTGACGTTGCGGTGCATTACGCAGCATCGGAAACTGAGGCTGAAGAAACCGCAAACGCCTTGCGTGCGATGGGACGCAAAGCGGTGACACTGAAAGCTGATTTGCTGGTTGAGGCCGAAACCAGTGAACTGATCACCCGCGCCGTGACAGCTTTGGGTGGACCGCTGACCCTCCTGATCAACAACGCCTCTATCTTTGAATATGACAGCCTTGCCTCGGCCACCCGCACCTCTTGGGACAGGCATTTGGAAAGCAACCTGCGCGCGCCGTTCGTTCTGACCCAAGGCTTTGCGGCACAGGTGCCCGACTGCGTGAACGACGCGCAGGGCGAACCTGTTGCACAAGGGCTGATCGTCAACATGCTTGACCAAAGGGTGCACAAGCTGACGCCAGAGTTTATGACCTATACGCTTGCGAAAATGGGGTTATGGGCGCTGACCCAAACGGCCGCTCAGGCGCTTGCGCCGCGCGTGCGTGTCAACGGCATTGGCCCTGGCCCGACCTTACAAGGCGGGCGTCAATCAACCGGACATTTCCAAAAACAACGCGCGGCAACCATCCTGCAACGCGGGGCGAATCCGTCTGATATCACCGCAGCACTGGGTTTTTTCATCGACTCTCCGGGGGTTACGGGACAAATGATTGCGGTCGATGGCGGGCAGCATTTGGCTTGGGCAACACCGGATATCTTGGGGGTTGAGTGAGGAATTTCGCAGAAACCCCTAAGAGTTGTCCACTTTCGGCCAAGCGTTCACAGGTTTGTTACAAAATGTCTTGGTTTATCAGCGGTTTGCCGGATACATCAAAAAATACATAACAATTTCAAATACTTGAAATTATGCCTAAAAATTAGGCAAATGCTGGAAATCCGCGAAATACAACGAAAATTTGGCCCTTCTTAAAACTTCTCCGCAGAGTTATCCACAGAAACTGTGGGCAGGTTTCTACTTGCTCTGGCTTGAGCTTCGTAGCAGCAGACCGTAAGAATCGGGTGAGTTTCAGAAAGGTTTGACCGTGACCGACAGTGCAGACGACGCCACAGACCAAAGTGACGGTAGTCTGCCCGAACCACTGGCTGGTCATGAGGTTATTCAGGCCTATTTGAAAACGATCGATGGATCGCCGGGTGTTTACCGGATGTTGAACGCGACCTCCGAGGTGTTGTACGTCGGCAAGGCGCGCAATCTGAAGGCGCGGGTTTCCAACTATGCGCGCACGACGGGCCATTCGGGGCGCATCGCACGGATGATTGCCGAAACGACCTCGATGATGTTTCTGACCACAAGGACAGAGCTGGAAGCCCTGTTGTTGGAGCAAAACCTGATCAAGCAGCTAAAGCCGCGCTATAACGTGCTGCTGCGTGATGACAAATCCTTTCCAAACATTCTGATTTCAACCGAACACCCCTTCCCTCAGTTGAAGAAACATCGTGGCAAAAAGACCGAAAAGGGCAGCTACTTTGGCCCCTTTGCCAGCGCGGGTGCGGTCAATCGCACGTTGAACCAACTGCAAAAGGTGTTCCTCTTGCGCAATTGCAGCGATGCGATGTTCGAGCAGCGCACCCGGCCTTGTCTGCAATACCAGATCAAACGCTGTGCAGCGCCGTGCGTGCTGCGCGTGTCGGCCGAGGCTTATGCGGGGCTGGTATCAGATGCAGAGCGGTTTTTGCAGGGCAAAACGACGACCGTTCAAACCGATCTTGCAAAGTCGATGGCCGAGGCGTCCGAAGCGATGGAGTTTGAACGCGCCGCTGCCCTGCGTGACCGGATTCGCGCCTTGACCCAAGTTCAGCAAAGCCAAGGCATCAACCCGCAAGGCGTCCCCGAGGCGGATGTGATCGCGGTGCATCTGGAAACCGGACAGGCCTGTGTGCAGGTGTTCTTTATTCGGGCCAATCAAAGTTGGGGCAACCGCGACTTTTATCCCAAGACAGGCTTGGGCGCCGAAGAGCCCGAGATCCTCGAAGCTTTTGTCACCCAATTTTATGACGACAAAGAGCCCCCGCGTTTGGTTTTGCTGTCACATGCGCTGGAAAACCCTGATCTGGTTGCTCAGGCGCTGGCCATTCGCGCGGGTCGACGCGTAGAGGTGGCCGTGCCCATCCGGGGTGAAAAGGCCGAGCTGGTCGAAAATGCCCGTCGCAATGCACGCGAAAGCCTTGCGAGAAAGATGTCCGAAACCTCAACCACCAGCAAACTGCTGGACGGGTTGGCAGAGGTGTTTGATCTGGACGCCCCACCACGCCGGATAGAGGTTTATGACAACAGCCACATCCAAGGCACCAACGCTGTGGGTGGTATGATCGTGGCTGGGGCCGAGGGCTTCCTGAAAAGCCAGTACCGCAAGTTCAACATTAAGTCTGATGCCGGGGCCAACAGCGACGACTTTGGCATGATGAAAGAGGTGCTGACCCGCCGCTTTGAACGCCTGCTGAAAGAAGACCCAGAGCGTAAATCAGAGATGTGGCCAGATCTGTTGCTGATCGACGGCGGGGCAGGGCAGGTGTCTGCCGTGGCCAGCATTCTGGCTCAGCTGGGGGTCGATGACATCGCGATGGTCGGGGTCGCCAAGGGCGTTGACCGCGACCTTGGGAAAGAGGAATTCTACCGTTTGGGCGAACGTCCGTTTGTGCTGCCGATGAATTCGCCCGTCTTGTATTTCATCCAACGCCTGCGCGATGAGGCGCACCGCTGGGCCATTGGTGCCCATCGCGCTAAGCGGTCCAAGGCGATCTCGGCCACCCCTTTGGACGAAATCGCAGGCGTCGGCGCTGCCCGCAAGCGCGCCCTGCTGGCGCATTTCGGCAGCGCCAAAGCCGTGGCGCGTGCCGGGGTGTCGGACCTGACGGCGGTTGATGGCGTGTCAGAGGCGCTGGCCCTGACCATCCACGGGTTTTTCA
Organism: Rhodobacterales bacterium; assembly: GCA_013298675.1. Lineage (GTDB taxonomy): Bacteria > Pseudomonadota > Alphaproteobacteria > Rhodobacterales > Rhodobacteraceae > JAAFU01. The sequence goes on from JAAFIJ010000266.1 coordinate 3,225, forward strand.
ACCCGCAGGGCTAGCGCATTCGGTTTTGCGGCGGTTGGAGGCAGTTGTTCATCTTTGGAAGAATGACTATCGGCGGTTGACTCGGGCTATGTTGCACAAATCGCGAGGGATTCCCTGCGGGACTCCATGGTGTTAGTCGGGGTACATGAGCAAACCCACACCTCCGACCTACCGGACGACGAACTGGCGCTCCTACAACGCCGCTCTGAAGCAGCGCGGGTCGCTACTGATCTGGTTTGATCCGGCGACGGTGTGGCTGGCTGAACCGAGTGGTAAGCGGCGACGTTCACCGACGCCGCGATCCAGGTCTGTCTGACGCTGAAATCCCTGTTTGGCCTGCCGCTAAGGCAGGCGACCGGGCTGGTCGCCAGCCTTCTGGACCTTGCTGGGTTTGACTGGCCGGTGCCGGACTTCAGCACGCTCTGCCGTCGTCAGAAAGGTCTGAACGTCGCCATCCCTTATCGCCAGAGCAACGGTGCCCTGCACCTTCTAATCGATGGCACGGGGATCAAGGCCGAGGGTGATGGCGAGTGGCGCGCCAAGAAACACGGGCCATTGAAGCCACGCCAGTGGCGCAAGGTCCATCTGGGTATCGATGCGGACACGCTGGAGATACGGGGGATCGAGGTGACCGGTAGTCGGATTGGGGATGCGCCGATGCTCTCCGAACTTCTGGACCAGATCCCCGCCGACCAGCCCATCGGCAAAGTCA
>JAAFIJ010000267.1 GCA_013298675.1 Rhodobacterales bacterium
AAGGTGCTGACCTTTGGGGCGGACAGCGGGGCAGATTACCGGCTTGCAGCGACGCAGATTGCCGATCAAACGACGATCGCGCATGCATCCAGATACGGCAAGCCGTTGCTGTTCAAGGTGAAATCACCCGGCAGACATTTCGCTTCTAATGGATTGGGGGCGCTTGCCGTGGCCGATGCCTTGGGGCTTGATCCGATGATTGCTGCGAATGATCTGGGCAGCTGGGCGCCTCCGCCAGGGCGCGGATTGCGCGAAAGGGTTCAACTCGACATCGTCGAGGAAACCGCCTTTGATCTGATTGACGACGCGTTCAATGCAAACCCTGCGTCCATGGCCGCCGCACTTGAGGTGTTGATCGCGGCCCAGCCCGAACATGGCACGGGCCGGGTCGGTCGTGGTCGCAGAATTGCGGTATTGGGTGACATGCTGGAACTTGGCCCGACCGAGGCTGCCCTGCACCGCGCCATTGCCAACCATCCGGGGCTTAATGCCATCGATATTATCCATTGCGTCGGCCCACGTATGAAGGCGCTTTGGTCCGATCTGCCACGCGCGCAACGTGGCGACTGGACCGAAAGCGCCGCGCAACTTGCTTTGCGTGCACGAACCCTGATTGATGCGGGTGACGTCATCCTGATCAAGGGGTCAAAGGGGATAAAGGTCAGTGAAGTCGTTGACGCCCTGCGAAAATTGGGTCAACCAGCCGCAGCGAAACAAGGAGACGCCTGATGTTGTATTGGTTGACAGAGTTTTCAGATGGCGGCGACTTCTTTAACCTGTTCAGGTATATCACCTTTCGTGCGGGCATGGCTTTTGCCACGGCCCTGATTTTCGGATTTGTGTTTGGCCGCCCCCTGATCGATCTTTTGCGCCGCAAACAGGGCAAGGGGCAACCGATCCGTGATGATGGCCCCCAAACCCACTTTGCCAAAGCCGGAACACCCACGATGGGCGGGTTGCTGATTTTGTCGGCCTTGATGGTGTCCACAATTCTTTGGGCGCGATTGGACAGTCCTTATGTGTGGATCGTGGTTCTGGTCACCCTGTCCTTTGGTTTGATAGGATTTGCCGATGATTATGCCAAAGTGACCAAGCAAAACACCAACGGCGTGTCTGGTCGGGTGCGGATGATTGCGGGGTTGGTGATCGCGGCCCTTGCGTCCTATGCGGCGGCTCAATGGCACCCCGATGCGTTGCGAGGTCAACTGGCGCTTCCGCTTTTCAAAGACGCCCTAATCAATCTTTCACTGTTTTATGTGCCGTTTGGGATGTTCGTCATCGTGGGCGCGGCAAATGCTGTCAATTTGACTGATGGGTTGGACGGCCTTGCAATCATGCCGGTGATGATTGCGGGGGTGACGCTTGGCATCATCGCCTATGTCGTTGGTAATGCGAATTTTTCTGAATACCTCGGGGTGCATTTCGTCGCCGGAACGGGCGAACTGTTGGTGTTTTGTGCCGCGCTTTTGGGCGGGGGCTTAGGCTTTTTGTGGTACAATGCGCCGCCAGCTGCGGTGTTTATGGGCGATACCGGCTCACTTGCGTTGGGTGGGGCGCTTGGCGCGATTGCTGTGTGCACCAAACATGAGATCGTCTTGGCCATCGTCGGCGGCCTTTTCGTCGTCGAGGCGCTGTCGGTGATCATTCAGGTATTGTATTACAAGCGCACAGGTAAACGGGTTTTCCTGATGGCCCCCATTCACCACCATTTTGAGAAAAAGGGTTGGGCAGAGCCGCAGATCGTGATCCGGTTTTGGATCATCAGCCTGATCCTCGCGATGATTGGCTTGGCAACGCTCAAGGTGCGTTAGGCGCGCCACTGCCCAAACGGCCGGACCAGTGCGCCCCTTTCCGCTATGTTGTCACAGCCGAGGGGGGCGGCCGCCACCAAACTCGGCTCATCCCAGTTTCCCTAAATCTGGCAATGCAAACTGGTGATCGCGAAGCATCGGGCAAGCTGAGGGATGCCCCCCCACGGCAGCCCGCTGGGCAGATCAAAGGCCGAATGCGACTTTGCGCGAATTGTCGATGATCGGCGCAACCTCTTAGGCACGTGAGGAGAGTCCTTCTTTGACCGTTTCCATCACGACATAGGTGGAGGTGTTGGCAACATAGGGAAGGGCACTGATCCCTTCGGCCAAAACGCGGCGGTATTGCTGAATATCTGCCGTGCGCACTTTCAGCAGATAGTCGAACCTCGAAGCGATCATATGGCATTGTTCGACCTCGGGGATCAACAATGCGGCCTTGTTAAAGGCCTGAAGGGCCGCTTCACGCGTGTCAGACAAACGCACCTCGACAAAAGCGACATGGGCCAATCCCACCCGTCGTGGATTGATCATCGCGCCGTAACCCATGATCACACCGCTGTCCTCTAACCGCTTCATACGCGCTTGTACGGGTGACTTTGACAAACCGATCCGGCGCGCCAGTTCGGTGGCGTTCAATCGTCCTTCAACTGCAAGTATTCGCAAAATTGCGTGGTCAAACTTGTCCAGTGTCTGCGGGTCATATGGCATGTATTTTCCAGAATTTTGGGCTAATAGCCTGCCTTTGACATTAAGTTCGGTCGAAACGTCTGTCAACTTTGGCATATGCTCGTAGATGAAACAGGGAGCATCAACATGCCTGACATGACCCAAGCTTGGACCACAATTGCGGGCGACAGCCTGCGGGATGAGGCGGCACTGGTGGCCCATCTGATCCGCGAGGCGGGGCTGGATGCAGCGGCGCGCGCGCGCATCACCCAAAGTGGGGCACAGTTTGTGCGCGAGATCAGGGCCAGCGCCAAACCCGGTTTGATGGAGGTGTTCCTTGCAGAATACGGCCTGTCCACTGATGAAGGGATAGCGCTGATGTGCTTGGCCGAGGCACTTTTGCGCGTGCCGGACGCCGATACCATGGACGCGTTGATTGAAGATAAGATCGCGCCGTCTGATTGGGGACGCCACTTGGGCAAATCGGCCTCGTCTTTGGTCAATGCCTCTACCTGGGCGTTGATGCTGACAGGTAAAGTGCTGGACGAACGAGAGCCGGGCGTCGTTGGCCATCTGAAAGCAGCCGTCAAACGGTTGGGAGAACCGGTGATCCGCACTGCCGTGACCCGTGCAATGAAAGAAATGGGACGCAACTTTGTGCTGGGCGAGACGATCGAACTGGCGATGAAGCGCGCCCAAGAGCTAGAGGGCCAAGGCTATACCTACTCCTACGACATGCTGGGCGAGGCCGCGCGCACAGAGGCCGACGCGCGCCGCTATCACCTGAGTTATTCCAAAGCGATCACATCGATTGCAGCGGCCGCGACCCACGGCGACATTCGCAGTAATCCGGGGATTTCGGTGAAACTTTCAGCGCTTCATCCGCGCTATGAGGTGGCGAAACGCGATCGTGTCATCGAAGAACTGGTGCCAAGGGTGCGCGCGCTTGCAGGGTTGGCAAGGGCGGCGGGTCTTGGGTTCAACATCGACGCCGAAGAGGCTGACCGTCTGGCCCTGTCGCTTGAGGTGATAGAGGCCGTGTTACAAGACCCCACGCTAAAAGGGTGGGACGGGTTTGGTGTGGTGGTGCAGGCATACGGGCGGCGCGCGGATGCGGTCATCGACTGGCTTTACGCCTTGTCGGTGCGGCTGGATCGCAAGATCATGGTGCGTTTGGTCAAGGGCGCCTATTGGGACGCCGAGGTGAAACGCGCGCAGGTTTTGGGACTGACTTCTTTTCCCGTATTTACGCGTAAGCAAGCGACAGACGTCAGCTATATCGCCAATGCGCGCAAATTGCTGGAGATGACTGACCGGATTTATCCGCAATTTGCGACCCATAACGCCCATACGGTTGCGGCCATTCTGGACATGGCCGCGGACAAATCCACCTTTGAATTCCAACGCTTGCACGGTATGGGCGAACGTTTGCATGATATCGTTTTGACCCA
>JAAFIJ010000268.1 GCA_013298675.1 Rhodobacterales bacterium
ATTGCTGGCTACCGCAACTTTGGCACCAAACTGTGGAACGCCTGCCGTTTCGCCGAGATGAATGGCGTGTGGGAGGGGCATAAGACTGGCCCGGCCCCTGCCCCAACGGCCACGGTGAACAAGTGGATCATTGGCGAGACGGCCAAGACTTTGGCAGCTGTCAACGCAGCACTGGCCGAGTACCGCTTTGATACCGCCGCCGATGCGCTTTACAAATTCGTCTGGGGTCGGGTTTGCGACTGGTATGTCGAGTTTGCCAAGCCGCTGTTTGACGGCGAACACGCCGTTGAAACCCGCCAGACCATGGCTTGGGTGCTGGATCAATGTATGATCCTGTTGCATCCGATCATGCCCTTTATCACCGAAGAGCTGTGGGGCACCACCGGCACGCGCGCCAAGTTGTTGGTCCATACCGATTGGCCGACCTATGGCACCGATTTGGTGGACACTGCCGCAGACGTGGAAATGACATGGGTCACCACTTTGATCGACGACATCCGGTCTGCGCGGATGGAGGTGCATGTGCCTGCCGGCCTTAAGGTTGAGATGATCGCCACCGCCCTATCCGATGAGGCGCGCAAGGCGTGGAACGGCAATGAGGCGTTGATCAAACGTCTGGCGCGGGTTGAAAACCTGACCGAAGGTGCTGCACCCAAAGGGGCGATCAGCGTGGCTGCCTTGGGTGCGTCATTTGCCATTCCCTTGGCAGGCATCATCGACATCGCCGAGGAAAAGGCGCGGTTGCATAAGACGATGGACAAATTGGCCAAGGAAATTGGCGGCTTGAAGGGGCGTTTGAACAACCCAAACTTTGTGGCCTCTGCCCCCGAAGACGTGGTCGAAGAGGTGCGCGCGAACCTTGCTCTGCGTGAGGAAGAGGGTGCAAAACTGCAACTGGCGCTGAACCGACTAGCCGAAGTTTCTTAGTCACGACCGCAACCAGCGTCATAAAACTTTAACCGCTTTCATCCTAAAATGCGGGGCGGCGAGAAATTGCCGTTCCGTTCGAATTGGCGGTGTTTTGGGGTTGCTCACGGCGAATTTTTCCATCATCAGCATTCCGAAAACTGCCATTACAACGAAAAAACTGTAGCTATTTAACGAGTTGAGGGATTTGATGCCAAATAACGCGCTATTGGTCGGGCATAGTTTGGTCGGCACGGTTATGCCACAAATGCTCAATACGCTTTTGACCAGAGCGGCCACTGGGGTCCGAGCCGATGCTCAGGTGATCAACGGCGCGCCATTGTCGTATCAGTGGGCCAACGGGGCCTTTGCCCAAGGCGTGAACGCGCGCACGGTGCTTCCTTCGGGTGATTATAGCACATTGGTCTTGACCGAAGCGATCCCATTGGCGGGCCATATCCAATGGTCGGACACTTATGGTGCGGCACGCAATTATTACCGGCTTGCAACTGCGGCCAATCCGCAGACTCGGGTTTTGGTTTATGAAACCTGGCATGAGATGGCTGCGACCGAATGGGAGTGGCGCGCACGGCTGACAAACGATCTGCCGGTTTGGCAAACCATCGTCGACTCGATGAATGCGATCAAGACAGTGACGGCGCCTGTCGTGGCCATGGTGCCTGCAGGTCAGGCGATGGCACGCCTTTATGACACCATCATCACCGGTGATGGCGCGGGCCTTTGGAACATCCGCAGCCTGTTTGCCGACAGCATTCACCTGAACGATATGGGCAACTACTTTATGGCGTTGACCCAATATTCATCGATCACCGGGCGCAATACAGTGAGTATTTCGCAATCCTTCGCCAATGAATGGGGTCAGGCCTATGGTGGCTGGACGTTAGAGCAAGAACGCCTTTTGCAGCACGTCGCTTGGGAAGCCGCCGCCCTTGCGCCGGGTGCCATATTGAACTCCAGGTTCTTTTTGCCCAAGCTGCTGATTGGCACTGGCACAAACGACAATCTGGTCGGCGGCAGTGGCGAAGATCGTCTTTACGGCGGGTCTGGCAATGACACCTTGGCAGGTGGCAAGGGTCAAGACCTGATCACCGGTGGTGCAGGCAATGATATGCTTTACGGGGCCAACGGGCACGATTTTCTATATGCGACCTCGGGCAACGACAGCCTTTATGGCGGCAACAACAACGATTACCTTTTCGGGGGCGACGGCGCTGAACTTCACGACGGCAGCCACGGGTTCGATTTCATTTATGCCGGAAACGGCGCAGATACCCTTAATGGCGGGCGCGACGGCGACAATCTGTTTGGCGGCGGTGGAAACGACATCGTGAATGCGGGCAGCGGGGCTGACCTGATCGCTGGCGGCACTGGCGCGGACGCGTTTGTTTTTGTCCTAGGCAACCAAAGCGACACGATCACCGACTTTAACCCCTGGCAGGGTGACCGGCTGCAACTTTCACGCGCTCTTTGGGCGAATGAGGCGCTGACAACCCAACAGGTTCTGGATCGTTATGCCTATGTCAATAACGGTGCGGTTGAAATCAACTTTTGGAACGGCGACAGCGTGACACTGCGCGGTTTTAACAGCCTGAACGGTTTCGCCGGTTGGATTGATATGATCTGATCTGAGTTTTGGGCGCACGCATCGCCTTGGCTGCGCCCATTTTAATTCGAGTTTCCGGCGACCCCAGTGGCTTTGGTGACCAATCCACCCACCCCGTCCCACGCTCCTTTTTTCAGCGCAAGTCCCAGCACACGGTCGGGGTTTGTCGGTGGGGGCATTTCCACCCCCTCCAATTTTGCGAATCCAAACCGGCTGTAATAGGGGGCGTCCCCCACAAGCATCGCACGCTCCCATCCCAAACGGCGCGCTTCGGCGATGCTTTCATTAATCAAAAGCCCTCCCAGCCCTTCGCCCTGACGGGTTGGGTGCACAGCAACCGGACCTAACAGCAATACATCCTCACCACCCACCTCTGCGGGCCAATAGCGGATAGCGGCGGCAAGTGTTGCGTCCTCATCGCGCAAAACCAAACATAACGCCGCGACGGTTGGAACCCCGTCGCGCAACCGGTAAGACGAAAGCGCCGTGCGGCCGGGCGCAAAGCACAGGTCATACAGTGCCTCAACCTCCCACCAGTCCGCTTCGGTTTCCACTTCCAGCTTATACACGCAATTGAGCCCCTGTTTAATGTCCTAAGACAGCTGGAATCATCTGGAAACGCGCGTAACATGGGCCTCGCGCAGGATCAAACCTGAACAAGGATGCACAATGTTTTATGAACCTAAAAATGGCCACGGCCTGCCCCATAGCCCCTTTAATGCCATCGTGGCGCCGCGTCCCATTGGCTGGATTTCCACCCGCGGGTCGCAAGGCGACAATTTGGCGCCTTATTCGTTTTTCAACGCGTTGGCTTATGACCCACCGCAAGTCATGTTCTCTGGAGGGCTAAAGGATTCCATCCGAAATGTGCAGGAAACCGGGGTGTTCGCGGTCAATGTCGTCAGCGAAGGCGCTCTGCCCCAAATGAACGTCACCTCAACCAAACTGCCGCGCGGAACCGATGAATTCTTTCAAGCCGGGGTGGAAAAGGCAGAATGTAACACCATTTCCTGCCCGCGTGTGGCCATGTCACCAGCAACCCTGGAATGTCGCGCCAGCCATATTTTACCGCTTTTGGGTGATGACAATGATTGGATCGTCATTGCCGAAGTAACGGGCATCCACATCCGTGAGGAATACATGACCGATGGCAGGCTTGATCTGACCAAGGTCCGGCCCGCGGCACGGCTTGGCTACCGCGACTATGCGATCATCACCTCATTGTTTGAACTGTCACGCCCCGATGACCCCCTGTAAGCGCAAATTCTGCAGCTGCCCCCTTGCCTAAAACGTCCCATCAGACCAAGTTTGCCAAAACGGGTAGCCACCCGCCCTTCTCTTATGCGTCAAAGGACAGGAAC
>JAAFIJ010000269.1 GCA_013298675.1 Rhodobacterales bacterium
TATTGGCACCCTATGTGAACAGTTATCGCCGCTATGTGCCGGACTTTGCCGCCCCGATCAACCTGGAATGGGGCCGCGACAACCGCACCACAGGTTTGCGCATTCCGATCAGCAGCCCTGCTGGGCGGCGTGTGGAAAACCGCCTGCCAGGGATGGATTGCAACCCCTATCTAGGCATCGCGGCCACCCTTGCTTGCGGCTATCTTGGCCTGATGGAAAAGAAACATCCCCGCCCCGAATTTTCGGGATCCGCCTATATCGACAGCGATGATATTCCGGTGAACATGGGCGATGCTCTCGATCTGCTGGAAGAGGACAAAGCCCTCGTTGCGGTCATGGGTGAAGGGTTCTGCAAGGTATATGATTCCGTAAAGCGCAATGAATACAAAGAGTTCCTGCAAGTCATCAGCCCGTGGGAACGCGAACATCTTTTGCTGAACGTCTGAGGCGCGGATGAATCTATTACACGCAAATGATACGGCCGGGGAATATCCGGCATCGTATTACGCAGCCACGCGCAGCGACCTTGCGCCTTTTGCCCAGTTGCGCGGTGAGACGCGCGCCGATGTTTGCGTCGTGGGTGGCGGATATACCGGCCTTTCGGCAGCCCTGCATCTGGCCGAGCGCGGCTATGACGTGGTGTTGCTAGAGGCGCACCGCGTCGGTTTTGGCGCGTCTGGCCGCAACGGCGGTCAGGTGGGGTCAGGTCAGCGGCAAGATCAAACCTGGATAGAGGCAGCCGTTGGCACCGACAAGGCACACGCCCTGTGGGACCTTGCGGAAGAGGCAAAGCGGTTGGTGAAGTCGCTGATCCACGACCACGCAATGCCCGTCACATTTCACCCCGGCGTGGCTCACGCCTGCTGGACTGCATCAGAGGTCAGCGCCAGCCACCGCTATGCGGAAAAACTGGCCCGCGACTATGGGTATACCCATCTGGAAGCGCTTGATCAGGCGGGCATGGAACGAATCGTCGGGTCGCGTGTCTATAAAGGTGGTGAGGTGGACCGTGACGCGGGCCATGTTCACCCCCTTAACTATGCCATTGGCCTTGCCAAAGCCGCCGCAGCCGCTGGGGTGCGTATTTTTGAAACATCCGAGGTGCACCGGGTTGAACCGGGCGCAAACCCCATCGTGCGCACTGGCCAAGGGCGGGTGTTGTGCAAACAGGTTGTGTTGGCGGGCAATGGCTATCTTGGCCCTTTGGACCGCAAGGTTTCGGCCAAAGTCATGCCAATCAACAATTTCATAATTGCAACAGAACCGCTGGGCGCGCGCGCCTCTGAAATTCTGGCAGAACCGATCGCCGTGGCTGACAGCAAGTTCGTGGTGAACTACTGGCGTTTGTCGGAAGACAACCGACTGCTGTTCGGCGGGGGCGAAAGCTATGGCTACCGTTTCCCGGACATCATCAAAACCGTGTCAAAACCGATGCTTGAGGTCTATCCCCAGTTAAAAGGCACGCGCATTGACTATGCCTGGGGCGGCACCTTGGCGATCACCATGAACCGAATGCCATGCTTCACCCGCCCCGCGCAAAATCTGTTCAGCGCCTCGGGCTATTCTGGCCACGGCGTGGCAATGGCAACGCTGGCAGGCAAGCTGATGGCAGAGGCTTGCGCCACCCAGTCAGAGCGGTTCGATTTGATGGCCAGCTTGCCCCAACATCGTTTCCCCGGCGGGCCGACCTTGCGCTGGCCCTTGCTGGTTTTGGCAATGACATGGTATTCGATGCGTGATCGGTTGGGTCTTTAGCCACTATATCCGCGACCGTTGCCCAATACGTCGGCGGATTTCGCCTATATCTGGCAATTGTCACTAGATTGTCACCAATCAGGTGTTTAATATTTTCTGAAGATCAGTTTCAGGAAAGCTTCACACATGTCGCCAGACGGACAGTTCCAAGCGCCAAATGTCTACCACTGCGAAGCCATTCCAGACGCCGCCCGGGCGGAAATTGACCGCCTGCTGACCAGCGGCGACCTGTTTCGCTATACAGCGGCCGAAGGATCGCCTGTGGCCCTGCTAGAGGAAGAGTTTGCCCAGATGATGGGCAGCAAATATGCGCTTGCCGTCGCATCCTGTTCGGCGGCGCTGTTCTTGTCGCTCAAGGCACTTGACCTGCCCCGTGGTGCGCGCGTGTTGATCCCAGCCTTTACTTTTGCGGCTGTCCCATCGGCCGTCGTCCATGCAGATATGGTGCCCGTATTGGTCGAGGTTGGATCGAACTACCGTGTCGATATGGCCGATTTTGAAGCAAAACTTGACGGCGCGGATGCTGTCCTGATCAGCCATATGCGGGGTCACACCTCTGATATGGACGCGATCATGGCACTGTGCGATGCACGCAATATTCCTGTGGTCGAGGATGCAGCCCACAGCCTAGGCACCGAATGGAATGGCCGTAAGATCGGTACCATTGGCAAGGTTGGGTGTTTTTCATTTCAGTCTTACAAAATGGTCAACGCAGGCGAAGGCGGCATTCTAATTACCGATGATCCGGAAATTGCCGCGCGCTGTGTGATCATGTCAGGTGCGTACGAGTCCAATTGGAAGAAGCATCCCGGCATGCAAAACAGCTATATGCTGTGGCAAAACAAATTGCCGCTTTACAACATGCGCATGCAAAACCTGTCGGCTGCGGTCATTCGCCCGCAATTGCCCCAGGTGGCCATCCGTGTTGCCAAAGGCCGCGCCGGACATGACCGGGTGGCGGATCAGTTGAACCAGTCGCCCTATCTTGTCGTCCCGCCGCCCCTTGGCCCAGAAGAGCGCGCGCCGGATTCCATCCAGTTCAACCTAAAAGGGGATTGGACCGATGCCCAAGCTATGCGCTTTCAGGCAGAGGCCAAGCGCCGTGGCATCACCGTTCAGGTGTTTGGTTTGTCAGAGGGCAATGCTCGGGCGTTTTGGAACTGGGAGTTTCTGGGCCCCGCACCAGACCTGCCCATGACACGTGCCATGCTGATGCGGGCCTGTGACGTGCGTCTGCCAACCCGATTGACCGACCAAGAGCTGGATTACATTGCCCATGCGGTGGTTTCAGCGGCCCTCGACGCAAAGGCCCAAACGCCAGCATAAATAATTCCGACACGGATTTGCATTTTTCCCCTTGCGGACGGCATGTTGGTCGCTTATCTCACCGCCAATCCAGACGGTGCGGGCGTAGCTCAGGGGTAGAGCATAACCTTGCCAAGGTTAGGGTCGGGCGTTCGAATCGCCTCGCCCGCTCCAACTGGATCAGCTTTAAAGGGCGCGCCGCGAGGTGCGCCTTTTTGCGTTAAGCCACAGCTCTATAACGATCAGATTTGGCACCCATGAATCCCAAGCCAACAGATCATAGGCGCCCGGCAGGCTATAGCCCGCAGCAAAGAGCAGGGGCAGTTGCAGCCGCAGTGTCACCGCACCAAAGGTCAAAGCAGCAGAGCGAAGCATCCACACCCGATGGGCAGCAAAATCCTTGGCCCTCGCCGCCTTTACCGCCAGCGCCGTGCAGGCAATCCAGGCCAGCGCCAACAGGAAAAAACCAGTGGCCGCCCAACTGCTTCCCAAAAACTCTGGCAACAGCGCCAATGAGCCAAAGGCCGCGATCATCACCGATAGAACATAGCCATAGCCCAAGCTTCGGTGCAGCCATGGCCGCCGCGCCCGCAAGCCCGACCAGAATTGAAAAGGGGCAAGCGCCAAGGCAATCGAGGCGAAAACAATATGGGCAAAGACCGCCCAAGGGATCAACGGCAAGTAATGCGCCATATCGGGCATCACCAACGCAATGGGGGCAAACAACACCCGAGCCGTTGCAAAGGCCACCAAAAGCGACGAAACTCCAAAAAACCATTTGCTTATTGTTGCTATTGTCATGATCGATCCTGCTTGACAGTGTAAAGA
>JAAFIJ010000027.1 GCA_013298675.1 Rhodobacterales bacterium
GTAGCCGTGTGACATTGCGCCCCGTAAATACCGCGACCGGGCATGATCCAAAGCTGGTGTTTTCCCGCAACCAAAGTCTTGGAACCTGAAGCGGACATCTGAACCGGGAAAGTTAGCGTTAGCATACGTCGGAACCATCGCCGCGCTGCAATGCGGCAATTGACTCCTCTGATTTCCGCATCTCTATTGCTTGCGAGAGTTTACTGAGGGTCCAATGAAGAAAATTTTTCCAAACGCCGCCGCGGCGCTAGACGGTCTGCTGTTTGATGGCATGTTGATTGCCTCGGGTGGTTTTGGGCTGTGTGGCATTCCAGAATTGCTGATCGCGGCCATCCGCGATGCGGGCACCAAAAACCTGACAGTTGCGTCCAACAACGCAGGCGTCGATGGGTTCGGACTTGGCCAGTTGCTCGAAACCAGGCAGGTAAAGAAAATGATCTCGTCCTACGTGGGCGAAAACGCCGAATTCATGCGCCAGTACTTGTCGGGAGAATTGGAATTGGAATTTAACCCTCAAGGGACGCTGGCCGAACGCCTGCGTGCGGGCGGGGCTGGTATTCCGGGCTTTTACACCAAGACAGGTGTTGGCACGGTGATCGCCGAGGGCAAAGAAGTGATGAACTTCGGCGGACAGGATTACATTCTGGAACGCGGCATCGTGGCTGACCTCGCGATCGTCAAGGCATGGAAAGCTGATCCGTCGGGCAACCTTGTGTTCCGCAAGACGGCGCGCAATTTCAACCCGCCTGCCGCAACGTCTGGGCGCGTCTGCGTGGTCGAAGTTGAAGAAATCGTTCCTTTGGGCGCGTTGGACCCCGATACGATCCACTTGCCCGGCATCTACGTGCACCGGATCGTTCAAGGCACCCACGAAAAACGCATCGAAAATCGCACGACCCGTAAGTTGGAGGCCTGAACATGTGGGACCGCAATCAAATGGCCGAACGGGCCGCACAAGAACTGCAAGACGGATGGTATGTGAACCTTGGCATCGGCATTCCAACGCTTGTGGCGAACTATATCCCCAAAGGTATTGAAGTGACCTTGCAATCGGAAAACGGCATGTTGGGTATGGGCCCCTTTCCTTTTGAAGGCAGCGAGGACGCGGATTTGATCAACGCGGGCAAGCAAACCATCACAGAACTGCCGCAGACCGCCTATTTCGACAGCGCACAGTCCTTTGCGATGATCCGTGGCGGCAAAATCGCCATGGCCATTCTGGGCGCCATGGAAGTCGCTGAGAATGGCGATCTGGCCAACTGGATGATCCCCGGCAAGCTGGTCAAGGGTATGGGCGGCGCGATGGATCTGGTCGCGGGTGTTGGGCGCGTGGTTATTGTCATGGATCACACGTCTAAACACGGCGAATCGAAAGTCTTGAAAACTTGCACCCTGCCCCTGACCGGAAAAAGCGTGGTCAACCGCATCATCACCAATCTGGGCGTATTGGACGTTGTACCCGGCGGCCTGAAGATTGTGGAATGCGCCGAGGGCGTCAGCGAGGCTGACCTGCGCGCCGCGACAGAGGCGACGATCGTCAACTGAGTGGGTAATGCAAGCATAGATTAAGGGGGGCAAGTTTTTGTCCCCCTTGTCATGTCATACAGGTTTAGCCGCCCGGTGCCATGATCATAAAGACACAAGGGTCTGTCACCAACTCTGGTGGGGATTGGCACAATCCCTGCGCGACTTGCCACGCGGCAAGCACTTTTGGCACATAGTCGCGCGTTTCAGCAAAGGGCGGCACGCCCGAATTGGCCTTCACCGCCCCCTCACCCGCATTATAGGCCGCCAGAACCATCAGCGGATCGCGGTCAAAATTCTTCATCAGCCAATCAAGATAGGCGACGCCGCCTTTGATGTTCTGTGCGGGGTCGGTCGCATCGGTGACGCCAAAGCGTTTGGCGGTATCGGGGATCAACTGCATCAACCCTTGCGCGCCGGCCGAACTTAGCGCCGTGGCTTGCCCCGCACTTTCCACACCAATGACCGCCAAAACCAGCGCGGGTGACACTTCGGTGCCAATCGTCGCTTGCAGAATTTCCTTGCCATACGACGACGCAATATTCTGCATGGACTGGGCACGCGGCGCACGCACGGAAATGCCCCCTGGTCCTTGCGACAGGCTTGCGATTGCCAAAGCGAATCGCCCATCGACTTGATCTTGTGAGGGGGAAACCTTGTCCCAAAACCAACCATAGCTGGCACTTGCAGGAGTCGCCGCAGGCTTATCCGCGCCTTCACGAGGGGCGGTTGGCGCGTCTGGCGTCGACGGCTCTGGGCTTGGGTCGACCTTGGGCAACAAAGCCAGCAATCGCGCCTGTTCGGCCGGGTCGATCTGCACGATCTTAAGTTTGTCAGGTGTGCTTTCGGACACTTTGATGCGTTTGAAGGTAAAGTCGGCGTTGCCGGTCAAGCCTTCGGCCACAGCGAAAAGGGGCGCAGCCCCAACGCAAAACGCTGTGACACCCCCGAGAATTGTTCGTATGCGTCTGTCCTGTCGCATCTCGTTGGATGCCGCTCGCTTGTTGCTTCGATCAAATCTATCGCAGACGATCCCTTCGATTTCTACCAGATTGGCGGCAAAAAAGCGGCAATTTTGACAAAAATGGCAGGAAAGCCACGGGCAGCATTGGCGAAAAGCCCCCAAGATATCTATTTTAGCTATTATTAACAATAATTTAACGAATTTCTTCAGGATTTTACCACAAAGCCAAAAATACCCCACTCAGTTCAAAATCCCGCCACGATTGTAGGGCTTTATAGCTGCATACCGAACGGCAGATGTGAAACAGAGATCACATCAGGAACGGCTGACGCGGTTAAAACTTGAGCATATCCTCGAAAGGGACCTGAGCTATGAAACTGATGAACATTCTGACCGCATTCAAGAACGACGAATCTGGCGCTGTGACCGTTGACTGGGTCGTTCTGACCGCAGCAATCGTTGGCTTGGGCATGGTTGTGATGACCACCGTTGGTGGCGGTATTGAAACGCTTGCTGGCAAAGTGAAAACCGACGTGGCTGGCCGTTCTTCGGGCTACACCTCGCAAGCTACACCATAATTGCTGACCGTCGCCAAAAGGCGACTGGTGTGCAAAATTGGCCGTGTCCAGCGATGGATGCGGCCAATTTGTTTTTCTTCCTCAGGTTTCGGTCGAAACAGATAACGAATATTTCATTCCTCTGTGTCGCCTGAAAATCCTAAGGCACGGAACCCCCAGACATCATTGAACACAAAGGCGAACCAGTCCGCCCTTTTTCTGCGCACTGTTTCTGATCTCTTGAAAACGTACTCAAAAAACCTTGGCATTGCCCAAATCACGACACTTTCTTTGGTCAAATTGACCTCATCGAAAGACAAGCACCGGACGAACCAGAGATCGATCTATTGCTTCCGTAACCTGAGCATATCCTTGAAAGGGACCAAACTATGAAACTGATGAACATTCTGAACTCGTTCAAAAACGACGAATCCGGTGCTGTGACTGTTGACTGGGTCGTTCTGACTGCAGCAATCGTCGGCCTGGGCATGGTTGTGATGACCACCGTTGGTGGCGGCATCGAAACGCTTGCTGGCAAAGTTAAAACCGACGTCGCTGGCCGTTCTTCGGGCTACACCTCGCAAGCTACGCCATAATCTCTTTCGAACGAGATTTCAAAAGACCGCGAACAGCAATGTTCGCGGTCTTCTCTATTCCCTTGGTCCACATCGTTTTCTGATTATGGGTAGAATATATGAGATCGAGCTGAGGCTAATCCTTTGAACAATCCAATCCAAAACAGTTCAATGTATCCTGTGACAGCCCATAAACTCAGTTCTTGTTGTAAAAAGACAAAATGTTGCCCATTTTTTATGATTCTATGAAGGTGTCGTGAGAGACTTTTGGGAATATTGTCCCGGTTACCTGATACAACCATCAAATCCCAGGAGGGATCGAAAGTGAAGATTTTTTTGATGCTAAAAAAGTTCAAGAATGACGAATGCGGCGCCGTCACCGTTGATTGGGTCGTGTTGACCGCAGCCATTGTTGGGCTTGGGTTGGTTGTGATGAATACTGTCGGCGGCGGTGTGCAAACCCTTGCAGGTAAAGTAAAAACTGACGTGTCTGCACGCAACTCGGGTTACACTTCGCAAGCAACCCCGTAATCAAAACTTCCTCGCTCAACACTGCTCAAAGGACGCATCATTGCTTTGGTGCGTCCTTAAAATTTTCAGTTTAAACAACAATTGTCTCGCCTGATGCCAGACTTTCCCAATTTTGGCCACAATACTATTGTCAGATGCAGTCGATGTCGAAATGCGCAGATGCGCCTTATCAAAATTGAGTCCTGGATCCATGGCCAAATTAATGTGCTTCATAAAAGATGAACAAGGCGCAATTACCGTGGACTGGGTTGTGTTGACCGCCGCCGTTATTGGTTTGGGTATGATCGTTCTCGTTCCAATCGCCTATAGCACGGATTCGTCCAGCGGTCAGGTTTCGAACAACATCAAGGATGTAACGGTCGGTTATCCTTCGCCGTAAGAGAACACGCCGATCCGCGCCCCATATCTTGCGGGCCAAAAACGAATTAACAGAGGTGACGACATGCGTTTAATTTTTGGACTGGTCTTGGTGGTCGGAATAGCACTTGCAGGGGCCGCGGTCTATTTGGCCAAGGGCTATATCAGCCAAACCGAAGAAGCCCTCGCGCAAGAGCGTGAGATCCAGGAAATCACGGGCGGCCTGGTCGAAGTGTTTGTGGTGAACAAGCCCAAGAACTATGGCGAGCCGCTGACCAAGGATGATGTCGTGCCGATGTTCTGGCCCCGCAACTCTTTGCCAGAGTCGATTTACACCGATTACGCGTTGCTGTTCCCCGAAGATGGCAAGGAAACGCGCTATATTCTGCGTCAAATGGAAATGTTCGAACCCATTTTGTCGATGAAAGTGACGGAACCAGGACAACCCGCTGGTTTGACCGGGTCGATCGAAAAGGGCATGCGTGCCTTTGCCATTCAGGTAGAAGCTGCCGACTTTTTGCAAACCGGCGATCATGTCGATATCTATTGGACGGGTGGGGTTACCGGGGTTGAAGGTGAGATTACCCGCCTGATCGAAAGTGCGATGAAGATCATCGCAGTTGACCGCAATGAACAAAACGCCATGTCCGACGGTGTTATCGCCAACCGCACCATGACTGTGGCCGCGACGCCAGAACAGGTTGCTCGCCTTGCGCAAGCTCAGGCGACGGGTCGGTTGGTCATGTCGCTTGTGGGTGTTGGCGATGCTGCAACTGAAGGCCAGATCGAGGTGGACAGCGCAGGTTTGCTGGGCATCATGCCCGCGGCGCCAGTAGAGATTGCAGTCGACAAGGTTTGCACCATTCGCACCCGCAAAGGCGAAGAAGTGCTGGATATTCCGATCCCTTGTACGAATTAAACTGCGAAAATTCGCGCAGACTTTGGAATGATATTATGGGCGCGGCCACCGAATATGGGGTCGCGCCCCTTCGTTTGTACCTGAATTAGGCGAGAACTGGTCATGTGTTGCAAGTTATCCACATCAGCAACACAGCCCAAGCTTTTGATTCTTGCAAATAAAGGGGCTTTACTGCATTCTGCGTTTTGAAATGGGCAATTAAGACCCAGTTTGAGGCGCGATCTAAAGGGCAGGTCACATGAACCGTTGCAGCCTACTGAAAGCTGGATTGCTGGGAGTTTTCCTTGCAACGACAGCCATTTCGCCGATTGCGGCTGAATCCTTGCGCATTTTGCAAGGGTCGACGTCCGCACCGCTGAATGTCCCGATGAACCGAGCGGTCGTTGTGGAAAGTGATACGCCGTTTGCGGAACTTTCCATCGCAAACCCTGGCATCGCCGACATCACAACCCTATCGGATCGATCGATTTACGTTCTTGGCAAGACGCCGGGTCGCACCACGTTGACCCTTTTGTCAGCCGAAGGGAAACTGATCACCAACGTTGATGTGCAGGTAACGCCTGACATTGCAGAATTCAAAGAACGCATCCAGCAGATCCTGCCGGGTGAAAACATCGAAGTGCGCACAGCGAATGACGGGATTGTGCTGTCGGGCACCGTATCGTCGACCGCAAAGCTGGACCGCGCTTTGGACCTTGCAAACCGTTACGCGCCAGAGCGTGTATCAAACCTGATGACAGTAGGCGGCACCCAGCAGGTCATGCTGAAGGTACGCTTCGCAGAAATGCAGCGGTCTGTTTCGAAAAACCTGTCTTCGTCGTTGGCGCTGAATGGCGGCTCAAAGATGGGGATCAAGGGCGAAACCGGCAGCTTCCTGACGGAAGGCAACGATCTTAACAGCCCAACTTTGACGGCACGTGGCAATGCCAACTCTGCTGTGGCACTGGGCTTTTCTGCCGGATCATTGGAATTTGCGGTTCTGCTAGAGGCGTTGGAATCCAAAGGCGTCGTGCGGACGTTGGCAGAACCAAACCTGACCGCTCTTTCCGGCCAAGAAGCAAAGTTTCTTGCTGGCGGCGAATACCCTATTCCTGTGGCCAGCGCTGACGGGATTGAAATTCAATATAAGCCTTTCGGTGTGATGCTTGACTTCACGCCCGTTGTCGTAGACGGCGATGTCATAAACCTGCAGATCAATGCTGCCGTATCCTCGATCGACTCCACCATCACGATCGAAACCGCGGGTGTGCAGGTGAATGCCTTCAAAACGCGGAAAACCTCGACCACGGTCGAGATGCGTGACGGTGAAAGCTTTGCCATCGCGGGCCTTTTGCAAGACGACTTCCGCGATGTCAGTGGTCAGGTGCCGTGGATTGGCGACGTTCCGATTTTGGGCGCCCTGTTCCGCAGTTCGGAATATCAGCGCGGCCAGTCGGAATTGGTGATCATCGTCACCCCGCATTTGGTTAGCCCCACACGTGGCGAGGCGTTTGTTTTGCCAACAGACCGCATTCGCTTGCCAACCGAAAAGGAACTTTTCCTGTTTGGTGACGTGGCCGGGAAACAAAAGGGTGCTGCTGGCGAAGTGGCCCGGCAAGATTTCAACGGCTCTTATGGCTATGTGATGGAGTGATCAGATGGCAATGAACCGTACCCCCCTGATATTATTGGCGTTGACCTCGGCTTTGGCCCTGACGGCGTGCGAAAACGCAAACTTTAACCGCGAGCTGGGTGCTTCGGTGGATGAGGGCGGTTTTGGCAACCCCACGATGAACAACGTGCAAATCATGACGGGGCAGATGGATGCCCAAACCGCCCTTGCCGGACGGTTTGCCAACGAAGTGAACTCGACCATTACCTTTGAATTTAACAGCGCTGTGCTATCGGATCAGGCGCGTGCCACTTTGGCGCAGCAGGCAACGTGGATCAGGCAATTCCCAGAAGTGACCTTCCGCGTTTATGGCCACACCGATCTTGTCGGCTCTGACAGCTATAACAAGGCGCTGGGATTGCGACGCGCCCGTGCTGCGGTGGCCTATTTGACCAGCCAAGGCATTGGAAACGCGCGGCTTGAGGCAGTGGCGTCATTTGGAAAAACCCGACCTGTGGTGCAAACCCCTGGTCCCGAAGAGAAAAATCGCAGGACGGTCACCGAAGTGTCTGGCTTTGTCAAAGGGCACCCTGCCCTGCTGAACGGCAAATACGCTGCGATCATCTGGCGCGACTATGTGATCGGCGCCCAGCAAGCAGCTGGCGGAGAGGGCGAAGCCGCTGCACCAGCCGCGCCGTAACCCTATTTGTGATTAAAGATTAAAGGGCTCCGCTTCGGGGCCCTTTTTTATTTGATTCAAGGCAACGGAACCCAAACAAATCAAAGATTGACGCTCTTTTGGCCCCAATCTCGCCCACTTCTAAAGGCAAATTCATTCGGACAGGAACCATGCGCAAAGAGTGCTCTTTGCACATAATCTTGGATCAGTGGCCAATGCAGCAGAGCTCCTCTGCGCGATTGGCCCCTTGACCAAGAAAAAGGACGAGAGACGAAGATGACAAGTGCAGCGACCCTTCAACCAGATCCCGCGCCAGTCAGGGCGTGTACGATTTCGCGCGATGTGCAGAACTTTGATCTCTTGATAGATGACATGGAAAATGAATTCGGCGAGAGCTGGGGAGACCTAAGCTTTGATGACGCGCCCGTGTTCTTTGAACAACCCGAAGCCAGTCATCTGGAATTCGTTGCCATTGCGGTGAACAGCGAAGACGAATCCGATTTGCGGAAAATATTCGAAATCATTGGCTTGGCCAAAGCAAAGAAGATCAAAGTTATTCTGATCGCCGACCAGGTGACACCTGTTGCCCTACATCAACTGCTACGACTTGGCGCCGAAGATTTTGTTCCTTACCCTTTACCTGAAGGGGCCCTGCACGACGCGGTCGAACGGTTGCGTCTGATCCCTGCGCCCCCCATCGCGGTGGTGGCGGACCCTGCAAAGCCCGAAATTGCAGAAGCGCCCGAAGCTCATCCTGACTTTCGCGCAAAGGGCGACCGCAATGCGGTTGTCATTCCGGTACACGGCTTGGCCGGCGGTGCAGGTGCCACGACCTTTGCGACCAATCTTGCCTGGGAGCTTGCGAGCTTGGGCAAGGATGCGCCCAGGGTCTGTCTGCTTGATTTGAATTTCCAATATGGATCGGTGGCAACTTATCTTGATTTGCCACGCAAAGAAGCGGTGTTTGATCTGTTGTCAGATACTGAGGCTGCAGACAGTGATGCACTGTTGCACGCCATGTTGACCTTTAACGAAAAGCTGCATGTTTTGACGGCACCGTCCGACATGCTTCCGTTGGATATCGTCGGTCCCGATGATATTGGCAAAGTGATCGACATGGCACGGGCCAACTTCGACTTCGTGATCATCGACATGCCCCAAACCATCGTGGCCTGGACCGAAACGGTTCTTAGCCGCGCACATGTGTATTTTGCACTGATGGAACTGGATCTACGCTCTGCCCAAAACGTCTTGCGTCTGGTGCGGGCACTCAAGGCCGAAGGCCTGCCACATGATAAACTACGCTATGTTCTAAACCGTGCGCCGAAATTCACTGATCTCTCTGCCAAGAGCCGGGTGAAGCGTATGGCAGAAAGCCTTGATATTTCCATCGAGGTTCAACTGCCAGACGGAGGCATTCAGGTAACCCAGGCCAATGACCACGGCCTGCCCCTATCAGAAAACGCGGCAAAAAACCCGTTACGCAAGGAAATTCAAAAACTTGCGAAATCACTATTTGATCTGAACAAGGCCGTTGAAACCGGCAAGGGCTGATTACCCTAATTGGGGGAGACTATGTTTTCACGTTTCAAAAAGCCGGAGTCTGCCCCGGCGACACGACCCACTGGACTTGCGCCTGTCACCCAAGCGACCCCTGCCGCGCGCACTGCCAGTGCCGCGCCAGCGGCCAAACCGGGTGTGGCGATTGCACGCACGAACACTGTCACCGCGGCACCCAAAGCGCCTGCGGACGTGGCAGCTATGGAAAAAGAGAAGAAACGTAAAGAGCGGTTAGCGGAACTTAAAACCGAACTGCACAAGCGCCTTTTAGAAAACCTGAACCTCGCAGCTCTGGAAAGCGCCTCTGAGGCGAGCCTCAAAATTGAAATCGGCTCAATCGCCACCGAAGCCTTGGATGAAATGTCGATCTCCTTGAACAAGGAAGATCGCGCTGCGCTGTACCAGGAACTTTATGACGAGGTTATGGGCCTTGGCCCGTTGGAACCTTTGCTAAAGGACGAAACGGTCAACGATATTTTGGTCAACGGCCCGAACCGCATTTTCGTGGAACGCGGCGGCAAGTTGCAGCTGACCGACATCACCTTTAAGGACGAACGCCACCTTTTGCGGATCATCGACAAGATCGTATCCGCCGTGGGCCGCAGGGTCGACGAATCCAACCCTTATTGCGACGCCCGTCTTGCGGACGGCTCTCGTTTCAACGTGATGGTTCCTCCGGTCGCGGTTGACGGGTCATTGGTGTCCATTCGTAAGTTCAAGAAAGAGAAATTGGGCATCCCGGATTTGGTGCGCTTTGGTGCGTTTACCGAAGAGATGGCCGCTTACCTGCAAGCCGCCGTGTCGTGCCGATTGAATATCATCGTGTCGGGCGGTACGGGTTCGGGCAAAACCACGACGTTGAATGCGCTGTCATCCTTCATCGACAACACCGAACGGGTGCTGACGATCGAAGATACGGCCGAACTTCAGCTGCAACAGGTCCATGTGGGCCGGATGGAAAGCCGCCCGCCGAACGTCGAAGGCAAGGGTGCTGTCACCCAACGTGACTGTTTGCGCAACGCGCTGCGGATGCGTCCTGACCGGATCATCGTCGGGGAAACCCGCGGTGAAGAAGTGATCGACATGTTGCAGGCGATGAACACTGGTCACGACGGATCGATGACCACCATCCACGCCAACAATGCCCGCGACGGGATCAGCCGTTTGGAAAACATGGTGGCGATGGCAGGGATCGAGATGCCGCTTAAGGCGGTGCGCAGCCAGATTTCCTCGGCTGTGAACCTGATCGTGCAGGCGTCCCGTCTGCAAGACGGTTCGCGGCGCATGGTCTCGATCACCGAGATCACCGGCATGGAAGGCGAAGTGATCTCGATGCAGGAAATCTTCAGATATGAGCGTTTGGGCGTAGAGCCGAACGGCAAAATCATTGGTCGCTTTAATGCGACGGGGGTGCGTTCACACTATTCTGACCGGTTCCGCCAATGGGGTTACGATCTGCCCGCCTCTATCTACGAACCAATCGCATAAGGGATATTGATCATGGAACTCAGCGCAGCACCCATCATCTATATTCTGATCTTTGTCGCTGTGGTGGCATTGGTTGAGGGTATTTACCTAACCGTTTTTGGCAAATCGATCAGCCTGAACAACCGCACCAGCCGGCGTTTGGCATTGCTGGAAAAGAACAACAACCGTGAAGAAGTGATGGAGCAACTCCGCAAGGAGATGAACCAACACCTGAATTCGCGTGGCATTCCGCTGTATTCAATGCTGGCGATCAAGGCACAAAAGGCCAATATCGCCTTTACCCCAGGACAACTGATCGGTTTGATGGGTGTTCTGACGGTCGTGGCGTTTCTGGGCCTGACGATTGGTACTGCGGCGGCCCTACCCGTCCGCGCCGTACTGTCCGTGGGCATGGGGATTGGCGGCATTTATGTCTGGGTGAACGGCAAAGCCAAAAAGCGCATGGCGCTGATGGATGAGCAGTTGCCCGATGCTGTGGAACTAATGGTACGAAGTCTGCGCGTGGGTCACCCCTTCAGCTCGGCTGTGGCAATCGTTTCCAAAGAAGTGGCAGACCCGTTGGGGACCGAATTTGGCTTTATCGCCGATGAAGCTGCCTATGGCCGCGATATTTCCGAGTCTTTGAAAGCCTTTGCAGAGCGAATGGATAGCCAGGATCTGCGCTTTCTTGCGGTTGCTGTGACCATTCAGCAGACGTCAGGCGGCAACCTTGCTGAAATTCTTGAAGGTCTGTCCAAAGTGATCCGTGCGCGGTTTAAACTTTTCCGCCGTGTAAAGGCCATCACTGCCGAGGCGAAATGGTCGGGCATGTTCTTGTCCGCTTTTCCAATCGGGGCGCTGGTAATGATTCAGATCATTCGTCCCGACTATTACGACGGTGTTAAAGACATGCCTGCCTTTATCCCTTGTTGTCTTATTGTTGCAGTTTTCCTCGTTATCAATGTGATCTTCATGAAGATCATGGTCAACATCAAGGTATGAGCGCGCCATGGATTTTCTAACCAACATCAACCAAAAGATCACCGATCTTCTCGGGCCCGCGGGTCTGATGCTGCTGCTCGGCGGGTTGGGTATTGTGCTGGCTATTGCCGTTTTGCCGCTGCTTTTGCAGAAAAAGGTTGAACCGTTTGACCGGGTAAAAGCCTTGCGCACGCAAACGACGACAAAGGTCGGCAAAGGCCCAGAACTGCGCATGCAGGATCAGCGGGGCGACAAGTTAAAGAAGTTCGCGAACTTCCTTGAACCGCAGGACGAGGAAACGATGACCGCGTCACGGCTGAAAATGCTGCGCGCGGGCTACAAAAACAAGAATTCCGTGCGGATGTTTCACTTTGCACAACTCGTGTTTGGTTTGGGATTCTTATCCCTTGGTGTAATCTATGCGATGGTCACGTCAGCTTCGGCACCTGTCTCTACCCAGTTCATGCTGATGTCGACAATCGGCCCGGGTGGAGCGGGTTATTATTTGCCGATCTATTGGGTGCAGCGACGCCTTCAAATGCGCAAAGAGGAAATCATTGCCGGTTTTCCAGATGCGTTGGACCTGATGTTGGTCTGCGTCGAGGCAGGCCAGTCATTGGATCAGTCGATCAACCGAGTTGCCAAAGAAAGCCGCGCCGGCTACCCCGCTTTGGCGGACGAATTTGATACAGTGGCCCAAGAGGTCAAAGCCGGCAAAGAGCGGGTCATGGTCTTGAAAGACATGGCAGAGCGTGTCGGCGTGGCAGATGTCGCGTCTTTCGTGACCACCCTCGTCCAATCGGCGTCGTTTGGTACCTCAATTTCCGATGCTTTGCGGGTTTATTCCAACGAAATGCGCGATAAGCGGGTGTTACGTGCCGAAGAGAAGGCAAACACCTTGCCGACGAAGCTGACCCTTGGCACAATGCTTTTCACGGTTCCGCCCTTGATGATCATTCTGATTGGTCCATCGGTGGCAGGCATCGCCAAAACCCTTGAAAAGATGACTGGCTAAACTCGCGTGAAACGACCTTGGCCCTGTGCCGTAAGTATTGTGTTGCTATTGGCCGCCTGTGCAAACTCGGGCGGCCTTGGCGCATCTAAATCGCCTGGACGCAACACACCGCCTGCCGCCGACGGGTCTGAGATGGGTGTTGATGGCCTGCTGGTGGGCCATCGGTTGATGGAGGCTGGCGAGTACGAACTTGCCCTAAAGGCCTATCTGCGCGCCGCGTCCGAACAAGGCATCAATGTTGATGTGCTGTCTGCTTTGGGCTCTGCCAACCTGCGCCTTGGGCGGCTTGGTCAATCTGAAAAGCTGTTTCGCCGCGCCTTAGAGGCTGACCCAAGTTTCGTCCCCGCCCTGAACAATTTGGGTGTGGTGTTGATGGAAGAGCAGAAAATTCCAGAAGCACGCGTGATCTTTCAACAAGCTTTCGCTTTGGACAGTGGCCAAACTGACTCCATTCGCGAAAATCTTCGTCTGGCTATCGCGCGGCTGGCGGTTGATGTGTATGATCAGCCTCAAGAAGAAAAACCGGTGATGAATCTGGTGCGGCGCGGTCACGGAAGCTATGTGCTGCTGTCGCAACTATAAGGCACCTGACGTCGAGCAGTATAAGTAAAAGGACGCAAAAATGCGCCACCCAATCTCTCTTGCGCTGTGCCTGATCGGGGCTGCGACCCTAACTGCATGTGGCGGTCGCGGCCAAAATGATGCGGAAGCCAAGCGCGCGATCCAAAGTGTCAATGTGGTTGACGAATCCAACCTCAACGACCTGCTGCTGACCTCGGGCGATCCGGCTGAGGCGGTTTCATATTTCTCGACCGCATCTGCTGCACAACCCGAGCGGCTTGACCTGAAGCGTGGTCTCGCCAAATCGCTGGTCCGCGCCAAACAGCCGACCCAAGCCATTGCCGTCTGGAGCCAGATCGTCGCCGCCCCTGACGCCACCAATGATGACCGCATCGGCCTGACCGATGCGCTGATCCGCTCCAATGAATGGGGCCGTGCGGAACAACAACTCAATCAAATCCCGCCGACGTTCGAATCCTTTGATCGCTACCGCCTCGAGGCGATGGTCGCTGACAGCAAAAAGGACTGGAAAAAAGCCGACAGTTTCTATGAAATCGCGTCGGGTCTGACATCAACCCCCGCCAATGTCTTGAACAACTGGGGCTTTTCCAAGCTCAGCCGGGGCGATTATGCCGGAGCCGAACGCTTGTTCGGCGAAGCACTGACCTATGACAGCGGCATGTTTACCGCCAAAAACAACCTTGTTTTGGCTCGCGGCGCACAGCGCAAATACGATCTCCCCGTCATTCCTATGACCCAGACCGAACGGGCACAACTGCTCTATACCCTTGGTCTGGCAGCCGTAAAGCACGGCGATATCACCGTGGGCAAAGGATTGTTGCAAGACGCCGTCGAAACCCACCCCCAATATTTTGAGGCCGCCGCCCGCAGCCTTGCCGCTCTCGGAGGCTGACCAGATGCTCCCTATCACCGCTGCACTTTTCTTTTTACCCTTTGTTCTGGCGATCGGCATTTGGGTATCATGGAACGACATGAAGTTCATGAAGATCCCGAACAAAGCGGTGATGGCGCTTTGGCTGGTTTGGTTGATTGTTGGCGGGGCGCTGGCGATTGCGGGCATCTTCACCTGGCAGGTCTGGGCCTGGGGTTGGGCCTTGGCCGCGATTGTGATGGTCGTCGGATTTATCGCCAATGCGCTGAACATGATGGGTGCGGGCGACGCCAAATTCTTGTCGGCCATGGCGCCCTTCTTTGTCACCTGCAGCAACATCTCTTTTGTGATGGGCCTCTTTGCGGCTTGCTTGCTGGGGGCTTACGGCGCGCACCGGCTTGCCGGAAAGATCCCCGCAGTACGCGGGGCCACGACAGATTGGCTCAGTTGGACGCACAAAGACTTCCCCATGGGGCTCGCGCTCTCAGGAACACTACTCTTCTACGTTTTGGCCCCACTTCTGCCCGGATTTTAATCCACCCTACGGGACATGACAGGAGACGCCGCATTTGGCGCCCCCATCGGTCCAAAGGGTAGCCGCGATGAACATTCAAGTGCCAACTGGGGTAATTGCCCCACCACCGCCCAGAACGCTGGCAGAAACCGGCATAAGCCCGGTGATGATGCGCGACATCTTGCTCAAAACCATGTTCCGCATGAACCTCGATCTGGTCTCGGAAATTGCACTGGCAATCTCTCTGCCTATCACCCTGACGCAGCTTCTGATCGATCAGGCCCGCAGTCAGCGGCTGCTAGAGGCGATGGGCACCATGAGCGCCACCCAAGGCAGCGAAATGGGTTATCAGTTGACCGACGCCGGAAAATCCCGCGCGATGGACGCCCTGTCTCAATCAGAATACTACGGCGCACTGCCCGTTCCGCTTGACGCCTATGCCCAACAGATGAAGCACCAGTCGGTGCGCGACATCAAACTGACTCGCCCGGAACTGATGAAGGGCATGGGCCACTTGATCCTGCCAGCCGACCTGATCAGCAACCTTGGCCCAGCAGTGACCTCGGGCCGCTCGATCCTGATGTACGGCCCCCCGGGCAACGGCAAATCGTCAATTTCAAACGGCATTCGCGCAGCATTGGGGGACAAGATCTATATCCCCCGCGCCATCGAATATTCCGGTCAGGTGATCACGGTCTATGACCCGATCGTGCACTCTGCTGCAGAATCCGCCGTCGATGACCCGAACTCTTTGCGCCGCACGGGCAACCGATTTGACAACCGCTATGTCTACTGTGAACGCCCATCGGTGATCACGGGCGGCGAATTGACGCTCGACATGCTCGACTTGAAATACAACCCCACCGCGCGGACATA
>JAAFIJ010000270.1 GCA_013298675.1 Rhodobacterales bacterium
CGCATCCAAAGAGGCAGGCAACGCCAAAGCGCGTGGCGACACCGCCGAATTTGAGCGTCTTCGTGCGCTCGTCACTGACAAAAAGGCCGAAATTGCCGCGCTGGTCTAAGAGGCCGCTGCAGATGATGCGCGCTTGCGCGACTTGCTGATGCGAATCCCCAACTTGCCGCTTGAAGAGACCCCCGACGGACGCAACGAAGATGATAACGTCGAAGTCCGCCGTTGGGGCCATGTCCGCAATTTCGACTTTAACCCGAAAGAACATTTCGACATCGAGGGCGTCAAGCCAGGGATGGACTTTCAAGCCGCCAGCAAACTGTCAGGATCGCGTTTTGTGGTGCTGAAAGGCGCGGTGATCCGCGTGCACCGCGCGCTGGGTCAGTTCATGTTGGATACCCACATCAACGAGCATCAGCTACAAGAAACCTGGACCCCGGTTTTGGTCAAAGATGAGGCTATGTACGGCACTGGAAACTTGCCCAAGTTTGCTGAAGACAGCTATCAGACCACCAATGGCTGGTGGTTGATCCCTACTGCAGAGGTGACGCTGACCAATACTGTGGCGGGCGATATTCTGGAAGCTTCGCAGTTGCCAATCCGCATGACGGCCCTGACGCAGTGTTTCCGATCCGAGGCAGGCAGTGCAGGCAAAGACACCTCTGGGATGTTGCGTCAGCATCAGTTTGAAAAGGTGGAGATGGTCACCATTTGCACGCCTGAAGACGCTGTCAACGAACATAACCGCATGACGCGTTGTGCCGAAGTCATTTTGGAAAAGCTTGGCATCCCCTATAGAACTCTTGCTTTGTGCACGGGCGATATGGGGTTTGGTGCGCAGAAAACCTTTGATCTTGAGGCGTGGTTGCCAGGGCAAAACAAATACCGTGAGATTTCTTCGGTTTCGACTTGTGGAACCTTTCAAGCGCGCCGGATGAATGCGCGGTTCCGCCCAGCTGGTGGTGCAAAACCTGAATTCTTGGCCACATTGAACGGGTCAGGACTTGCGGTGGGGCGCTGCCTGATCGCGGTCCTCGAGAACGGACAGCAGGCCGACGGCTCGGTTGACTTGCCGGTGGTGTTGCACCCCTATCTTGGGGGCAAGACGCGTATTTCTGCGGCCGGTGTGCTAGAGTGATCCGTTCCGTTAGAGCGAGCGTATTCTGATCATGAAAACATACATCATTCTCCTCGCCACCGCAGCCTTCCTTGCAGCGCCTTTCGTAACCCCGCCGTTTATGGGATATGATCCAGGTATGTTCCCGGTGGAAATCACGCGCCCCTCGATCCAGCCCGCAGGCTATGCTTTTGCGATCTGGGGGATCATTTACAGTTGGCTGGCCGTAAGCGCTGTCTTTGGTTTGCTGCGCAAGGGCGACGCAATGTGGGATCGCACACGCCTCCCGCTTTTCGGGGCACTCGTTTTGGGGTCCGCTTGGCTGGGGATTGCAAACGGCTTTCCCATTACGGCGACAGTGACCATCATTGCCATGGCGGGCCTCAGCCTTGGTGCGTTCTTGACGGCCAGCCCCACGACAGACCGTTGGTGGCTGCAAGCACCTCTTGCCATGTTTGCAGGCTGGCTGACCGCCGCGTCCATGGTGTCACTCGGTGTGATTTTGGCTGGTTATGGTTGGCTGTCAGATACTGCCACAGCATTGACTATGCTGACCATTGTGGTGGTCACGACGATTACCGTACAGTCGCGTCGCCCAGCAATGCCACTCTATGCGGGTGCGGTGATATGGGCCTCGATTGGTGTGGCGGTGGTCAACTGGCCATCCAACACGACCGTCGCTTATGCGGCGATCGCCGGGGCCGTGCTGCTAGTCGCAAGTGCTGGTGGTCTGTTCCTGCGGCGTTAACCGCAGGAAACTTTACTCGCCGGTATTCTTTTCTTTGTGTTTGCGTAGACGACTTGGCGTATGGAACTTGCGGTCTTTCCATGGGTTTTCATTGCCCTGACTGCGGAAGAACAGGCGAATTGGCGTACCCGGCATATCGAAATGCTCTCGTAACCCATTGACCAAATAGCGCTTGTAGCTTTCTGGCAATTCATCCGGGCGCGAGCATTTCAACACAAATCCCGGAGGCCGGGTCTTGGCTTGGGTGATATAGCGTATCTTGATACGGTGACCGCCGGGCGCTGGAGGCGGGTGCGCCTCGGTCATCGCACCAAGCCAAGAGTTCAAGCGTGCGGTGGGAATACGGCGGTTCCACACGTCATGTGCTTTGCGGATCGCGTCGTGCAGGCGGTCAAGCCCCCTGCCCGTCAACGCCGACACGGTTACCAATGGCGCCCCACGCAGCTGTGGCAGCAACCGCCCGAACGATTCTTTCAGCTCTGCCAACTTTTCTTGTTTCTCGCCCTCAAGATCCCATTTGTTGACGGCGATGACCACGGCCCGACCTTCGGTTTCAGCAAAGTCGGCAATGCGCAGGTCTTGGGTTTCAAACGGAATATCTGCATCCAGCAAAACCACAACAACCTCGGCAAAACGGACAGCGCGAATGCCATCAGACACCGACAGCTTTTCCAGCTTTTCGACGATCCGCGCCTTTTTGCGCATCCCTGCCGTGTCAAAAATTCGGATAGGCGTGCCCATCCATTCGGCGCGCACCGAAATAGCGTCGCGGGTGATCCCGGCCTCTGGACCGGTCAAAAGACGGTCATAGCCCAGAATTTTGTTGATCAGCGTCGACTTGCCCGCATTCGGGCGACCGATCACCGCGATTTGCAACGGCTTCTTTTCAGTTGGGTAATGGGCGTTTTCGTCAACTTCCAGCTCGGCATCTTCTTCGCTGATGTCCAAATCTGTCAGTGGCAGGTTTTCGGCTTCACGCTCGGCAAATTCGCTCTCGAACGGCTTCAGGATGTGATAAAGATCATCCATCCCCTCACCATGTTCGGCGGACAGACGTACAGGCTCGCCCAGACCAAGGCTCCAAGCCTCAATCGCGCCTGCGTCGCCTGCTTTGCCTTCTGCCTTGTTCACGCCCAAGATCACCCGCGCACCCTTTTTACGCAGGATGTCGGCAAACACCTCATCAGATGGGGTCACACCCACACGACCGTCGATCAAAAACAGGCTCATATCCGCCATATCGACCGCGCGCTCTGTCAGTCGACGCATGCGGCCTTGCAAGCTGTCATCGGTAACTTCTTCAAGGCCCGCCGTATCGATGACAGTGAACTTCATGTCAAAAAGTCTGGCATCCCCCTCGCGAAGGTCGCGCGTCACGCCCGGTTGGTCATCGACCAACGCGAGTTTGCGCCCAACAAGGCGGTTGAATAACGTGGATTTCCCAACATTGGGTCGCCCAACGATGGCAAGGGTAAAGCTCATCTGATCCGTCCGGGTATATAGAAGCGCTTCCCATACACGGGGAATGCACTAACGGAAAGCGTGAAGTTGCCCATTGCCGCCCGTGACGAACAATAGCCCGCCTGCAAGTGCCGGAAGTGATGCGGCCCCGCCCGGAATTTCTGCACCTCCCGCCAATGACCCATCGGTTGGATTGAACAGTCGCAACTGACCATCGGTAGAGGCAACAACAATTTTGCCGCCCGCAAGCACGGGACCGAAATGAGCGGTAACAGCTTTCAGCTTTTTGGGTTTTGTCTGGATGAAATACGGCATCTCTACCGACCAGATCACATCGCCGGTCGCCCCATCCAGTCGGATCAGATGCGCGTCATCGCTGACAACGAACACCGATCCCCCGACCACCAAAGGCGGGTTCATCGCGCCTTCGTTTGCTGTCCACAACCGCAGACCAGTCTTGGCATCAATCGCCACCGTCCGCCCTGACGCGCTGCCAACATAAAGGACACCGCCCGCCAACACAGGATCGCCCGTCAGATCGCCGATACCCGTATAGG
>JAAFIJ010000271.1 GCA_013298675.1 Rhodobacterales bacterium
TCATTAGCCACTTTATCGCCTTGAGCGGAATGCCCGGTGCCGCCCAAGGCGAGCAATAGCCAAACGACACCTCGCCCGCATTGGCAAAACTCGTTTCAAGCGCGGGGCCTGTCTGTCGGTCAATCACCGTTACCTCATGCCCGGCTTTCGCCAGCTGATAGGCCGAGGTCACGCCAATAACACCCGCCCCCAGAACAACAACTTTCATGATGCTTCCTTGTCTCGCAGAACCCCGGTTCCCTTGGAGTTGCCCTAACTTACCTGCAAAGCCAGCGGAAGCATCAAAAATTGGGCCGGGGGGCGATAGACCTGACCCGATTTAGGGGCCCGGCGACACCTGTCGTAAGCGGAACCGCTGAATCTTGCCGGTCTGGGTCTTGGGCAGTGCCGTCACAAAGATTACACGACGCGGATATTTAAAGGGCGCGATCACCCGTTTGACGTGGTCTTGCAACAGCTTGACCATCGTTGCATCCGGCTCGCGCCCCTTGGCCAGTACGACATGCGCCTCCACAATCTGGCCGCGTTCCTCATCCGGGCAGCCGATCACAGCACATTCAAGCACATCAGGATGTGACAAAAGCGCAGCTTCCACCTCGGGACCCGCAATGTTGTAGCCCGCCGAGATGATCATATCATCTGATCGTGCAGCAAAGTGGAACCGACCCTCTTCGTCCTGCCAGAAACTGTCCCCCGTCAGGTTCCAGCCGTCGCAGACGTATTTCTTTTGCCGGTCATCCGACAGATAGCGGCAGCCCGTCGGCCCACGGACCGCCAGACGGCCAACCTCTCCGCGCGGCATTTCCTGCATCGCCTCGTCTACGATCCGCGCCTCGTACCCCGTCACGGGACGGCCGGTGCAGCTTGGTCCGTGATCGTCAAAACGGTTGGTCAAAAAGATGTGCAGCATCTCGGTCGCCCCGATACCGTCCAGCATCGGTTTGCCAGTCTTGGCCATCCATTCCTGATAGACCGGCGCGGGCAAGGTTTCTCCAGCGCTGACCGCAGCCCGCAAGGACGACAGGTCGGCCCCTTCGGCCATTGCCTTGAGCATAACCCGGTAAGCTGTTGGCGCAGTGAAACAAACAGTCGCTTTGTAGGTCTGGATCAGTTCTATCATGTTTGTGGGCGTGGCCTGCTCTAACAGCGCTGCTGCAGCCCCGAAACGCAGTGGAAAGATCGCCAGACCGCCCAAACCAAACGTAAAGGCCAAGGGTGGAGAGCCCACAAACACATCCTGGGGTGTCACCCCCAACACCTCGCGCGCATAGCCGTCAGCGATGATCAGCAGGTCGCGGTGAAAGGCCAGCGCACCCTTCGGCTCTCCCGTCGTACCAGACGTAAAACCGATCAGCGCCACGTCATCGCGCCCCACGGGCGGGGCGGTAAAGCGCACCGATTTCGACAGCGCCACGCGGTCCAGTTCCGCATCGTGGTTCGCGGTACCATCAAAACCGATCACGGTTTTCAGAAATTGTGAATGTTTGGCGCAGGCTACCAGTTCTTCCATCAAGCGCGTATCGCAAAGCGCGAATTTGATCTCTGCACGGTCGACGATCTGCCCCAACTCGCCAGCGCGCAACATCGGCATGGTGTTGACCACCACCGCCCCCGCCTTGGTCGCAGCCAGCCAGCAGGCCACCATCGCAGGGTTATTCGCAGAGCGGATCAGAACGCGATTTCCCGGCTGTACGCCGTAGTCCTCAACCAACGCATGCGCGATGCGGTTCGACCAGTCGGTTAATTCCTTGTAGGTCCGCTGCCGCCCGTTGCCGATCAGCGCTGTATTGTCACCAAAGCCGCGCTCGACCATCCGGTCGGTCAGTTCAACCGCCGCATTCATGTATTCAGGATAATCAAACCCCTCTAACAGGAATTCTGGCCACTGGTCTGCGGGGGGCAAGCGATCACGGGCAAAGCTATCAACGTGGCCTGACGGTCCAAGCATCATTCCCCCTCCGGCACCATGGCCGTTGCTTCTATTTCCACCTTGGCCCGATCTTCGACCAAGGCCACAACCTGCACCAGCGCCATCGCCGGATAACATCGCCCGATCAATGCCTTATAGGCCACACCAATTTCCTTGAGGCTGGCGAGATACTCGCGTTTGTCGGTAACATACCACGTCAGGCGCACCAGATGTTCGGGCTTTGCGCCACCCTCAGCCAACACCTCGACAATGCTTCGCAGCGCCTGCTCGACCTGCCCCGCAAAGTCATCGGTCTCAAACTCTTGATCCGCATTCCAGCCGATGATGCCGCCGGTAAAGATCATTCTGCCGGATGCCGCTACGCCATTGGCATAGCCCCGTGCGGGCTTCCAGTGCTTGGGGTGTAAAATCTCGTGGCTCATGCCGCGCTCTCCAAATGCCGCGCAAGGCGGTCCCGCATTTCAACTGGCCAGTCAGCCGATTTCATTCCGTCAACCCACACGAGCGTCAGCGTGGCCTGCAACCGCACCTCGTTCGCCATTTCGCCAACGATCCGCACCATCACCGAGGACCGTCCGATCTTCACGACATCCAGCGCAAACGTCACAACATCCCCAAGTCGCGAAGGCGCCATGAAATCCGCTTCGATCCGCACTGTCGGCACCCCGTTCTGCGCCGCCACATGCATCGAGGCAAAAGACCGCCCGACCGCGTCCTTAAAGAAATTCTCGACGACTGAATTGGTCATTTCAAAATAACGCGGGTAAAACACGATGCCCGCCGGGTCGCAGTGATTGAATTCAATTTGGATCTCGCGGCGATAGGTCATGCAAGGATGCTCCGTGCGATCACTACCCTCTGAACGTCTGAAGCACCTTCATAGATGCGCAAGGCCCTGATTTCGCGGTACAAAGCCTCAACAACAAATCCATACCGCACCCCGTCGCCGCCATGCAGTTGCACCGCCATGTCGATCACCTTTTGTGCAGCTTCTGTTGCGTAAAGTTTGGCCATCGCCGCCTCACGCGAGACACGCGCGGCCCCTTGATCCTTGACCCAAGCGGCGCGGTAGATCAGCAGGGCGGCGGCATCAATCTGTACCGCCATATCGGCCAGATGCCCCTGCACCATCTGCAATTCCGCAAGCGCGGCCCCTTGAATCCGCCTCGTTTTTACCCGCGCCAAAGCCTCGTCCAGCGCCCGACGCGCAAAACCCAATGCCGCCGCCCCCACAGTCGAGCGGAACACGTCAAGCACCGACATCGCGATTTTGAAACCATCCCCCGCCTTCCCGATCAGTGCACTTTCGGGCAGGATCACATCGCGCAACGCCAGATGCGCCAAAGGATGCGGGGCGATCACCTCAATCCGCCCGACCACCGACAAGCCAGGCGCATCGGCGGGCAGCAAGAAAGCAGAGAGCCCCTTTGCGCCCGCAGCTTCGCCCGTGCGCGCGATGATGACGTAAACGTCTGCGATTCCACCGTTCGAGATATAGGTCTTTT
Organism: Rhodobacterales bacterium; assembly: GCA_013298675.1. GTDB lineage: Bacteria > Pseudomonadota > Alphaproteobacteria > Rhodobacterales > Rhodobacteraceae > JAAFU01. The sequence continues at coordinate 3,436 of JAAFIJ010000271.1, forward strand.
CGCCGTTCAGCACCCAGCCACTCTGCCCGCGCACCGCGGTTGTGGAGGTCGCGGCAACATCGGAACCCGAGCCCGGTTCGGTCAGAGCAAAGCCTGAAATCGCCGTCCCCGCCCGCGTCCGCGCCAGCCATTCACGCTGTGTGTCAGAGCCGAAAAGGGAAACCGCCCCCATGCCAAGCCCTTGCATCGCAAAGGCGAAATCTGCCAAACCGTCATGCCGCGCGAGTGTCTCGCGGATCAGGCACAGGGTGCGGACATCCAGCACCTCATGCGCCGCAGCGCCGGAATGGCGTAGCCAGCCCCCCCCGCCCAAAGCAGCCACCAACCCACGACAGGCCGCATCGACATCTGCATGGTCTACCGGCAGGTGGGCGCAGGCCCAAACCTCTAACGCCTCGGCCAAGGCGCGGTGCTGGTCCTCAAAAAATGGCCAAT
>JAAFIJ010000272.1 GCA_013298675.1 Rhodobacterales bacterium
GCCGCCGTTTCGGGCGCAAGCATATGATCAAGCCGAGGCGTGCCCTCGGCGATAAAGCGGTTGCGCGCGTCATAGGCCAGCTTTGCGGCCTCGGCCTCAAGATGCGCGCGCTGGGTGCCAAAGGGTTCAAGGGCCGCCAAATCGAAATGCTTCAAAATGTTCAGCATCAAAATCGCCGTTGCGCCTTGGCCGTTTGGCGGATGTTCGAGCAGTTCTGTTCCCATGTAGTCACCCGACAAGGGGGTGCTATAGGTGCACTTGGTTGCCGCAAAATCCTCGGCCGTATGACTGCCGCCCAAAGCGCGCAGAGAGGTGACCATATCCTCGGCGACTTCGCCTTCGTAAAACCCGGCGCGACCTTGACGCGCGATCCGGCGAAGCACTTCGGCCTGACCGGGCGCGCGAAACATTTGGCCCGGCGTGGGTGCAGCCCCTTGCAACAGGAAAAACTTGCGCGCGTCGCCGTATAGCGCGTCAGCATCACCAGCCCAATCAAAGGCGACACGCGGGGCGACCGGAATACCGTTTTCGGCATAGTCGATGGCTGGGGCCAATACCTGATCCAGCGGTAAGGTGCCGTGATCTTGTGACAGGGTGCAAAATGCGTCAACGGCCCCCGGAATGGTCACCGGATCAATGCCGCGCAAGGGAACTGCGGACAAACCCCTGTCGCGCAATGTTTGCGCAGAGAGGCCCGCTGGCGCACGGCCCGAACCGTTTAGTGCGATCACTGTTTCCGAACCGGCAGGCTTTATCAGGACAAAGCAATCCCCGCCGATGCCGGTCATCTGCGGCTCTGCAATTCCCAAAACCGCAGCGCCCGCAATGGCTGCATCAACCGCATTGCCACCGGCTTGCAAGATATCAATGGCGACCTTTGCGCCAATCGGATGCGAGGTTGCGCACATTCCGCGCGCCGCATAGCTGGCCGAACGGCCCGGAACCTGAAAATCGCGCATAGTGCCCTCCGTTTTCGGAAAGCCTAGGGGAATAGGTCGGATTGTAAAAGGGGGGGGAAGAATTGCCTCGGCGCTGTGAACTGGGTGGGGGCTTTCATCCACAGCGCCGAGTGAAGCTCTTATGCAGCTACCTGTTCTTTATCGGATATTGCCGCGTCAAGATTAGGGGGAAAAAAAGGCATCTTGGTGTCAAATTTGGAAAGTTTGAAACAATGCGGCTTGGGAAAAAGGATTGTTACGTTTCCAGCCGAAAACTAAGGTGATTTTTTCCGCCAATCCGGCTGTAGGACAGGTCATGCGACAGAGTGCGAATCAAATGCCAACCGAATCCGCCTTCGGGTAACTCTCCAAGTTCATCCAGCGGTGCAAGTTTGCCTTCCGGTAAAACCTCTCCCGGCATCGGCAAGCCACTGTCGATGATTTTGCAATGCAACTCTGTTGGTTTCAGGTTGAGGGTGATCTCAATCTCGCCTTGGTGGCGTGCATAGGCGTGCTCGACAATGTTGTTCAGCGCCTCTGCAAGGACGATCTGTGCCGTGCCGCGGCCATCTTCGGGAATTGACCGCAAAAGCAAGGTGTCAAACAGTTGTCGCAACCCTTCTCTCACCGCCATTGGGTCCGACGCGATAGAGGCGCGGGCGGCCGATTTGGTATCGAGTAATATTTGGGCATCCCTATCCAGCATGGCGCAGGCCGCCGGGAACTTCGGCATGAATTGTGAAAACCGTATCCATGCGCGTCAATCGGAACACTTTTTGAACTGTGGCCGTCAGGCAGGCGAGTTCCAGTTTTCGGTCCGGACCCATGGCCTTCAACACCGCGACCACTGCCCCCAAACCGCTGCTGTCAAGGAAAGAAACTTGCGACATATCCAGCAACACGCGGCCCTTTTGATTTTGGGTCAAATCGCGCATTTGGTCTTTGAACTGAATAGCCCCCGCTGCATCGATGCGGTCGCCCAACGCGCTGACCAACAAGAATTCACCTTTGTCTTCGGCCATAAGCTGCATCGCCTATCCTTCCCTATGTTCACTACATGGGCAGGGTAGTCGAGAGAGGTTACTGATCCGTAAGTGACGGATGCGAAACCCGTCAATTCATCTGAAAATGAAGCGGATAGCGGCCATCTTCGAAATCGCCGAACAGATCTGGAACATCTGGATGGGTGATCGGCTCACCGGTGTCATCAGGAACCAGGTTTTGCTCTGACACATAGGCCACATAGTGGCTTTGGTCATTTTCGGCCAAAAGGTGGTAAAACGGCTGATTTTTCGCCGGGCGTACGTCTTCGGGGATTGCCTCATACCAGTCTTGGGTATTGGAAAACATTGCGTCCACGTCAAACACAACACCCCTGAAGGGGTGCTTACGGTGCCGCAGCACTTGTCCAATATGATATTTTGCGGCTGTTCGAAACATGGCCTTATCCCCCGATGTGATTTTAATAGTCCAATCAAGGCCCCTTTGTCTATTCCAGAGGTGATTAATCATCGAAACAGTCTGTACCACTTATCCCCATAGTCTGTCCGCAGATGTTGACGCTCGGGTCGGCGGAAAACCCCGCCTGATCGTGAAAAGCTGATCAGATCGTCTGATCATTCCCATTCCATCTTGGCAAAATTTGTCCTATCTTAGCTGTAAAATATAAGCACGAGGGGCAAATGAGCAGAACCTTACGTGCGTCGATTCTGTTGTTGTTGCTGGCCTCTTGTGGCGGTGGTAACTTTTCGGCGCCTCGAAATCTTGATGACGCATGTGCAATCTTGCGACAGCGCCCGACCTTTCTAAAGGCGATGAAAGCGACAGAGCGGCGCTGGGGCATTCCCGTGCATGTGCAAATGGCCACAATCTATCAGGAATCCAAGTTTATCGGCAACGCACGTACCCCGCACAACTATGCGCTGGGCGTTATTCCGATGGGGCGCCAAAGCTCTGCCTACGGCTACAGTCAAGCGCTGGATGCGACGTGGGAAGAGTATCAGGATGCCACCCGCAGCAGGGGCGCGCGGCGCGACCGGATCGGTGATGCAACGGATTTCATGGGTTGGTACATGAATGACAGCACGGAAAAACTGGGGATCGGCAAATGGGATGCAGAGTCGCAGTACCTTGCCTATCACGAAGGCCGCACGGGATTTGCGCAGCAAACCTATCTGGGCAAACCTTGGCTGGTAGAGGTTGCTGCAGCAGTCGGGACCCGTTCTGAAATGTATCAAAGCCAGTTGGCCTATTGCGGCCGTTAACCTGGGTCAGATATTCCAAAAGGCATCAGCGCGCTATTCGGCGCGCTTTTGCTTTTCTACGTCGATGCTGAAAAGCGAAGGTTTGAACGATTGCTCGGGGTCAAGGTCGCCCAGGATCACCGTGGTTTGCTGACCCAAATCATCAGTGATGATCCATTGACGCAAAGCTATGGGATCGGCGGTAAACACCAGTTCTATCGTACCATATTCCGTATGGTCCGGGTCTTGGGCCATCACCCGAGTAGTATTTTCGGCCTCGGCATGACCCACCACCATCTTTGCGCGCCCAAGATTGACATTTTCGGCCAAGATCAGGTTTAGGGGCGTGCGCGACAGCGGATACTGCTCTGGGGGTTGGTTCGATTTGGCGTCAAAAATCGCCACCGTGCCACCCGACGCAAGCACAAGGCTTTGATCTGGCGGTGCATATTCAAACCGAACCCGGCCGGGACGCTTGATAAACAGTTTGCCCATCGCAACGCTTCCATCAGCATTGACTTGGGTAAAGTCGGTCGCGGCCGACGAAATCGTGTTCAAATAGGCTGACAAATCCTTGAGCGAAATCTTCTCGGCATAGGCCGGAAAGCTGGCTGCTAGGAACACAAACGGGGCAAGCATGGCAAAGCGAATGTTCATGACCTTA
>JAAFIJ010000273.1 GCA_013298675.1 Rhodobacterales bacterium
CTGTTTTCTAGTCCTGCTCCCGGCACAACGGGCTCAAGTTCGAGTCAAGCTTCTTAATGGGGCCAAATTATGGCGAAACGATCATAAATGGCCGTGTTTTACGTCGATTGTTTCGAAAACATAGATTATGCTGAAAAAGTTGGCTCTGAAACCCCAAACCTCTTCCAATTGCATCATACTGGAGCACAACAACTTGGCCGGTATCAGAAATTGCGACTTGCATGTGCGTCGGTCGCGCAGCTAAACATGATGAAAAGTACTGGTAACTTGGCGCCGGCCGGTTTTGGCGCGAACGCAACGCAGTCAAGAAAGGGGTTTGCGATGAAGGGAACTATTTTCGTAGAACTGATCAAGATGGCAGAAACTGCCTTCGGCGAAGAAACAGTCGACATGGTTTTGGACAAAGCTGACCTTGAAAATGGCGGGGCTTTTACGGCAGTGGGCAACTACCCCTGCGCGGAACTGGTCAAGATCGTCGTCGCCTTCAGCGAGCATTCGGGGCTTAGCGCTGAACTCTTGCAAATCAAGTTCGGTCACTGGATGTTAAAGCATTTCGTTGTCGCCTACCCGCAGTTCTTTGCAGACAAGACCAATGCTTTCGCGATGCTTGAATCAATCGAAGCCGAGATTCACGTAGAGGTGCGCAAGCTTTACCCAGAAGCGGAATTGCCGACCTTTGCAACCGAACGGACGGCACCTAACCAGCTGAAGATGACCTACGAATCGCCGCGTCCGTTGAGTGCGTTTTGTCAGGGGATGATTGAGGCCTGCCTTGAACATTTCGACCAGAGTGGCAGCATCTCTCGCGGGACTAACCCTGCAAATGCGAACGCGACCAACTTTGAGATTACACTGACCTAAAAGGCAGAGCTACATGACGGCCACCCCTGATGATCGCGTTTCGCGCAATCGCTACAATCGCGAGTGCGCGGCTCGCGCCGAAGCAGAAGTGCTTTTGGAGAACAAGAGCCGCCAACTTTATGAGGCGAATTTGGCCTTGAATGAGCATTCAGGGCGCCTTGAACATGCTGTCCGCGAAAGAACGGCAGACCTTGAAAAAGCCTTAGCGCGCGCCGAAGCCGCCTCGACAGCGCGGAGCCGGTTTGTCGCCACCATGAGCCACGAGATCAGGACGCCACTGGGCGGCCTCTTGGGGATGATCGACCTGTTGTCCATGGACGAAGCGGACCCAAAGAAACTGGAACTTCTGAACTATGCCAAAGCTGCCGGCAACGGTCTAAGCCGGATCGTCAACGACGTGCTGGATTTTTCAAAGATGGAAGCCGGCGTCTTTGTTTTTGAAGAAGAACATGTCGATATCCGGGCCTTGGCGGAAAGCACGCGGATGCTTTACAGCTCGCACGGAAAAGGCATCGGTCGTTCAATTCTTACCAAGATCGACAGCAGCGTTCCGCGCTTGTTTTTAAGCGATGCGACCCGCATCCGGCAGGTCATCTCGAATTTGTTAAGCAATGCCCTGCGCTATTCGACGGAAGGACCCATAATCCTGCGCGCCAAGGCGACCCCGGTGGAGAAAGATAAATTCGTCTTGCTGCGCGTGGAGATAGAGGATTTTGGCGTCGGCATTCCGGCAGATAAGATCAGCAGCCTGTTCAAAGATTTTTCGCAGGTAGCCAATTCATTGACGGCCGCCGCACAAGGAACAGGGCTGGGTCTGGCGATCTGCAAACGGATTATGGAAGGGATTGGCGGGCGGATTGGCGTGAATACGAGCCTTGGGGAAGGATCGACTTTCTGGTTCGAGGTTCAAGTAGAAGTCGTGTCAATGATGTCTTCTGACAGAGCAACTGCCCTCGATCGAAGCCCTCAGGTGGTGTCTGAAGACATCGCCGGCAAGCGTGTGTTGATCGCAGAAGACAACGTTATCAACCAAAGGCTTCTGCTTGCATATACACAGCGCATGGGCCTCATTGTTGATCTGGCCGAGAATGGCCGGATAGCTTTCGAGAAATTCGCACCAAGCAAGTACGATCTGCTTCTCATGGATATCGCCATGCCAGAAATGGATGGGCTGGAGGCAACGCGTCGCATTCGTGAGAAATGGCCAAAAGGTTCTGTGCCGCCGGTCATTGCGCTAACGGCGCATGTGGCGGATGCGATCGAGGAAGAAGCAAAATTGGTTGGGATAGACATCGTCATCTCTAAACCCATTCCTTTCGATGATCTCAAGGCGGCGATGGTAGCTGCGTTAAATTTGCCTTCGGCGAAGGTTACGGGAAAGCAAGTCCATAGCCTGCCGGCAGAAACACGGTCGTCGGAAAGCATCTTAATGGATATATTTCCTGCGGATGTGGCAAAGGGCCACCTTGAAATGCTTTCGGAAGAAGAACTGCTTGATATCACTGGAAAATTCGTTGCCGATTGTAGCTCGAGAATCGAGAAACTTCTGGTCGCCGATCACCAAGGCGAAACCGAAGAAGTAACCCAACAGGCGCATTCCCTGAAAGGCGCTTGTCTCGCGCTTGGATTGAACGAACTGGCCGATTGGGCGCGCAGCATTGAACTTCGCGAACGCGAACCTGTGGATGAAAGTGTTGTTGATTTGGCAAACAAATTTTCGTCTGAAATCAACAGGTTGACCTCTATTCTAAGTTAGAAAAACATGCCAGTTTCGGGTTGCGTGACAAATAGGTCATAAGACATTCACCAGATGTGAACCTCTGCTTTGTTTAGCCTTTGCTTGACAGCGGCTTGAATAGCTAACGCAAAGAGGGCAGCGGGATCTGGTGCATCCGTTTCGCAAATGATGAATTTCATCGGGGAAAGCCGACGGTTATTCTGGGGCGAGCCTATCCTCCGAGGGGTGCAGTTCGTCCCTTCTTTGACCCAGCTGGCGCAGATTCCGCCGCATAAAAGACCCTGCTCCTTTTGCCCGCAGGATGAACTCAAATCGGCAGTCAAAGTTGGCGCAGTTTGGTGTGAAGAAAATCAGATCACCAAGGTTTCTGCCGAGGCGCGGCCAAAAGCGCGCTGGATAGCGCAAAGACCAAACAAAGCTATTCCGTCAAATTGGCAAGTCCAAGCCGCGCAAATCACCAACCACAGTCCAAACAAGACGACCGCCAAAGGCCATGGTCTGTCAGGGCATGACCTCAAATCGGTCCACGTCGACCATGCCATAATCGGTGATCTTTAGATGAGGAATGACAGGCAGGCACAAAAAGGCCAGTTGCAAGAACGGCTCTTCCAATGTGACCTCTAACGACCGGGCCGCAGCGCGCAGTTTGATCAGGTCGCGGTGCACGGTTTCAAAAGGTTCAAGGCTCATCAATCCGGCGACGGGTAACGCAAGTTCGGCAAGGATGCGCCCGCCCTCGACCACAACAAAGCCGCCTTCAATTTCCGTCAGACGGTTGGCTGCAAGCGCCATATCGGCGTAATCGGCCCCTACCACTGCGATGTTGTGATGGTCATGACACACAGTTGACGCGATGGCCCCCCGCTTTAACCCAAAGCCCTGAACGAACCCGGTGGCCCGGTTGCCATTCACGCCGTGCCGTTCGATCACTGCGATTTTCACCAGATCACGGGTCAGATCGGGGCGTTTGTCGCCGTCCTGTGGGGCGATGTCAAAGCTGAGATGTTCGGTGATGATCTTGCCCGGAAGAATGCCGATCACAGGCGTTTCCGTGCGGTTGCCGGACGTGCGGAAATGATGCGGCTCTACACGCGTTGCCTTGACCGAATGTCGCGCGACGGGGGCGATCACATCACGGGCGGCAAAGGCCGCATCGGTGATTTGCACGCCCGCGGTAAAGACCATGGACACGTTGCAGGCATCCAAACTGTCAATCACCGCAATATCGGCCCGCTTGCCCG
>JAAFIJ010000274.1 GCA_013298675.1 Rhodobacterales bacterium
CGAAACCTTGCTGGCCTTGGGGTCAGAAAAGGCGTGGCTGGTACACGGCGGCGACGGGACAGATGAGATTTCTATTGCGGCGCCCACTGCCGTTGCGGCCTTGGAAGGCGGCACCGTGCGAGAGTTCACCTTGCACCCCGAAGACGCGGGCCTGCAGGTCCATCCGTTTGAGGCGATCATGGGCGGCACACCCGCCGAAAACGCCGTGGCCTTCCGTGCGCTGCTGGACGGCGCACCAGGTGCCTACCGTGATGCGGTCTTGTTCAATTCAGCAGCGGCTCTGATGGTCGCTGACAAAGCCACCTCGTTGCGGATGGGTGTCGAGATGGCCCGCGCTTCAATCGACTCTGGCGCCGCAAAAGCAAAAATTGCAGCGCTCGCCAAACTGACCAACGCATGACCTGCGCATCTGCGCCCCGAAAGTATGAGACATGAGCACCATTCTTGACCGCATCAAATCTTACAAATTGCAAGAGGTTGCTGACCGCAAAGCCACGCGCAAAATCGCCGATGTAGAGGCCGCAGCGCGCCACGCCATCGCCCCGCGCGGGTTTGCTCGCGCCTTGTCAGAGGCTGCAAGTTCCGGCTATGGCCTGATTGCCGAGATCAAAAAGGCAAGCCCGTCCAAGGGACTTATTCGCGCTGACTTTAACCCACCAGAGCTTGCCCGAGCCTATGAACTGGGTGGGGCGACTTGTTTGTCGGTCCTGACTGATGCCCCATCGTTCCAAGGGGCTGACGCGTTTTTGGTTGCTGCCCACGCCGCAACACGCCTTCCGTGCCTTCGCAAAGATTTTATGTATGATACCTACCAAGTGGCCGAAGCGCGCGCCCTGAACGCCGACTGCATCTTGATCATTCTGGCGTCCGTTTCTGATGCCCAAGCGGCGGAACTGGAACACGCAGCTTTTGAATGGGGCATGGACGTGCTGCTTGAGGTGCATGACCGGGCAGAGTTGGACCGGGCAACACTGTTAAAGTCGCCCCTTATGGGGATCAACAACCGCAATCTTCATACGTTTGAAGTCACCTTGAACACCACGCGCGATCTGGCACGGCATGTGCCAGAGGACCGGATGATCGTGTCTGAAAGTGGCCTTTTCACTCCCGCTGATCTGGCCGAAGTGGCCCGCTATGGCGCGCGCTGTTTCCTGATCGGCGAAAGCTTGATGCGCCAAGAAGACGTAACGGCCGCAACCCGCGCCATCCTTCAGCGCCCGTTGGTCGCCGAGGGCGGAGCATGACCGCCAAAGTCTCCCCCTCTGGCCTAAGCCACTTTGACGAGCAAGGTCAGGCCCATATGGTCGATGTCTCGGCCAAACCCGTCACAGACCGGATTGCAACCGCGCGTGGACAGGTCATCATGTCGGCAGAAACGCTGGCCTTGGTCACGATGGGAACCGCGGCCAAGGGCGACGTCTTGGGTGTCGCACGTCTCGCGGGTATTATGGCTGCGAAAAAGACCGCCGATCTGATCCCGCTGTGCCATCCGCTTCCCATCACCAAAGTTGCGCTGACCTTGACCCCAGACGCCACCCTGCCGGGGGTGATCGTCGAGGCGACGGTAAAAACTGGCGGTCAAACCGGTGTGGAGATGGAAGCGTTGACTGCTGTTTCGGTTGCATGCCTGACCATCTATGACATGCTGAAAGCCGTCGAAAAATCGATGCAAATCGATGCTATCCGATTGGTTCTAAAGGACGGCGGCAAATCCGGCCGGTTTGAGGCACAAGAATGATCTCGGTAGATGAGGCTCTTGCCCGCTGTTTCGCCCTGATCACCCCCCTGCCGCACGAAGATGTGCCGTTGCGGCAAGCCGTGGGCCGTGTGATGGTCACCCCCGCCGTCGCGCGCCTGACCCAACCGCCGTTTGCGGCCTCGGCGATGGACGGTTACGCCTTGGGCCAAACAGGCATTGCTGGCGGTCAATATGAGGTGATCGGTGAGGCCGCTGCCGGGCATGGCTTTGATGGGGCGCTGTTGCCAAACCAAGCCGTGCGCATTTCCACTGGCGCCCCTTTGCCCAGCGGCGCGGTCAGCATTATCATTCAAGAAGACTGCGAAATCGTCGGTACGACCCTGACCCTAAAGGCCAGCGCCAACAAGCAAGACAATATCCGTCCCCTCGGGCAGGATTTCGTCCTTGGCCAAAGCCTGCCCGCACCACGACGCTTGCGGCCCAATGATTTGGCCTTGCTTGCTGCGATGAACATCCCGCAGGTCACAGTCTCGCGCCGTCCAAACGTCGCACTTATGGCAACGGGCGATGAATTGGTGATGCCGGGTGAAGAACCGGGCCGAGATCAAATCATAGCCTCTAACATCTTTGCGCTCGCCGCGATGATAGAGGCTGCCGGGGGATGCGCACGCATTTTGCCCATTGCGCATGACAATGAGGCGTCATTGCGAACCGTGTTCGACCTTGCCGCAGATGCCGACATCATCGTCACCATCGGCGGCGCGTCCGTGGGCGACCACGATCTGGTGGCAAAGGTCGCCACCAGCTTGGGTCTTGAGCGCGCCTTTTGGAAAATCGCGATGCGTCCGGGAAAACCTCTGATGGCCGGCCGCTTGGGGAATGCGCTGATGCTGGGCTTGCCCGGAAATCCAGTGTCGTCCATCGTCTGTGCGCATTTGTTCATGGTCCCGATGATCCTTGCCATGCAAGGTTTGCCCGCCGCGGGCGCGCAGACACAAACCGCTGTGTTGGACCAAGACATGCCCGCTACCGGCCCGCGCACCCATTACATGCGCGCACGTCTGGGCGACATAGCGGGCCAACGGACCATCCGAGCTTTTGACAAACAAGACTCTGCCTTGTTGACGATCCTGTCCGAGGCCGACGCGCTGTTGATCCGCCTAGCAGGTGATGGGCCACGCAGTGCCGGCGAAACGGTGTCCTTTATCGCAATCTGACAAATGCCTGTGCCGGTTCACCTGTGTATCAAACGTAAAAGTCTTGACACAAACCAAGAACATGGGCAGAACATTGCGACAACAGGGCCACATCGGCACATGAGGGCAAAAAATGCTGACACGCAAGCAAATGGAACTCTTGGATTTCATCAAAACCAGAATGGATGCCGACGGCGTTCCGCCATCCTTTGATGAAATGAAAGACGCACTTGATTTGCGGTCAAAGTCGGGGATCCACCGATTGATCACCGCATTGGAAGAGCGTGGCTTTATCCGCCGTCTTGCGCACCGCGCCCGCGCGCTTGAGATTGTGAAACTGCCCGATGCGATGGAAAAACCGGGATTTTCACCCCGCGTGATTGCAGGAAATAAGCCCAATCCAGCCCCTGCGCCGCGCGGTGCAATCCCGATCGAACGGGTCCACGCGATTGAACTTTCAGTCATGGGACGCATCGCGGCGGGCGTGCCGATTGAGGCGATCAGCCACGCCTCGCACACCGTGGCGGTGCCCGGCTCGATGATATCATCGAATGCGGATTACTACGCGCTTGAAGTGAAGGGCGACTCGATGATCGAGGCGGGGATCAACGATGGGGACATTGTGATCATCCGCGAACAAAGCACTGCAGAGAACGGCGATATCATCGTGGCGTTGATCGAAGACGCCGAAGCAACCCTGAAACGCTATCGACGCCGTGGCAATATGATCGCGCTTGAGGCTGCAAACCCAGCATATGAAACGCGGGTCTTGCCAGAGCATCTGGTGCGTATCCAAGGCAAACTGTCCGGTCTGATCCGCAACTATTGATCACGCTTTGTTAACGTGATCGCGTTTGCCTGCGCGCTCAGTATCAAATTATCTGCGTTCATTGCTACCGCGTCCAAAACAGGAACTTTGCCTAGCCATTGGCGTTGACCGCT
>JAAFIJ010000275.1 GCA_013298675.1 Rhodobacterales bacterium
GGCAAACCTTTTTGCGCGGCACCCAAAGTACAGACGAACAAGGGATCGCGAGTTTTCAAACGATTTACCCGGGTTGGTATTCGGGTCGCACCGTTCATATCCATTACAAGGTGATTTTGGACGACAACGCGGTGCTGACCAGCCAGATATTCTTTGACGAGGCGGTCAGCGATCAAGCCTTTGCCGCCGATCCCGCATATCAAGACCGGGGCGTACGCAACATGACCAATGCCCAAGACAGCATCGCCCAAGACGCAGGCGACGGTGCGTATTGCACGGTTGAAACGGTCGGTGGCCAGATGACTGCCTCATTGGTGGTGGGGATCAATCCCGATGCCAGCAAGGGCGGTTTGATCAACTGGCTGTTTGGCTAAGGAATCGGGTTGGTTACAGAAACGGGGGGCGTGGCCCCCCGATTTTGTTACACTAACGGTTGTTCCTTACGCGTGGATCGCGCCGTCACCGCAGGCAAGGGCCGCTTCGCGCACGGCCTCGCTATAGGTCGGGTGCGCGTGGCAGGTCATCGCAAGGTCTTGGGCCGATGCGCCGAACTCCATCGCCACACAGACCTCGTGGATCAGATCGCCCGCCGCGGGCCCGATGATGTGTGCGCCCAGAATGCGGTCGGTGGCCGCATCGGCCAGCAGTTTCACAAACCCGTCGGCTTGAAACACTGCCTTGGCACGGGCATTGCCCATGAAGGGGAACTTGCCTACTTTGTAAGCGCGACCCTGTTCCTTGAGCTGCTCTTCCGTGGCCCCCACCGAGGCCACTTCGGGGCTGGTATAGACCACCCCCGGTATCACGCCATAGTTCACATGGCCCGACTTTCCGGCCATGATTTCGGCCAGTGCCATACCTTCGTCTTCGGCCTTGTGCGCCAGCATTGGGCCCACAATCGCGTCACCGATGGCATAAAGCCCAGCGACATTGGTCATGTAATGCGCGTCGGTTTTGACTTGACCGCGTGGCAACATCTCTACCCCAAGCGCCTCTAGACCAAGGCCCGCGGTATAGGGTTTGCGTCCCGTTGCCACCAAAACAACCTCGGCATCAAGCGACGCCTCCGCGTCGGTTTTGCGCGATTTGTAGGTGACCGTCGCACCGGAAGACCCGGCTTCAACCTTTTGCACCGCAGCGCCCAAAATGAATTTCAGTCCCTGCTTTTTCAGAATTCTCTCAAAGGCTTTTGCGACTTCGGCGTCCATGCCCGGGGTGATGGCATCAAGATATTCGACGACAGTCACCGAGGTTCCAAGGCGCGCATAGACCGATCCCATTTCCAAGCCGATAACGCCTGCACCAATGACCACCATGGATTTGGGGATTTGCGGCAAGGTTAGCGCGCCGGTAGAGGTGACAATGGTCATCTCATCAACCGTGACGCCGGGCAGGGATGAGGGTTCGGACCCAGTGGCGATAACGATGTGTTTTGCCTCGTGCACCTCGGTTCCGACTTGGACTTTTCCGGGCGCCGGGATCGTGGCCCAGCCTTTCAACCAAGTGACTTTGTTCTTTTTGAACAGGAACTCAATCCCTTTGGTATTGCCCGCAACCACGTCCGATTTGTAACTTTGCATCCGGCCCCAATCGACCTTTGGCGCGCCACCCATCAGGCCCATCTTTTCAAAGTTCTCATGCACTTCGTGCAAGGAATGGGTCGCGTGGAGCAGCGCCTTGGACGGGATGCAGCCCACATTCAGGCAGGTGCCGCCAAGGGTGTCACGCCCTTCAACCACGGCGACGTTGAGGCCGAGTTGGGCGGCGCGGATGGCACAAACATAGCCGCCGGGGCCTGCGCCGATGATGATTGCGTCAAAACTTGCCATGGGGTTGGTCCTTTTGGTGTTTGCGAGGCGGTGGGGGCGGAACCGGGGGCGCGTCGCCCCCCGGACCCCCAGAGGATATTTATGAACAGATGAATGGGGTCAGATCAGGCTGGCCACGATCATTGTTAAGGTTGCAAAGAAACCCACGAACCAAATGAGCGAGCGCCATGGCACAAGGCCGAAGGCATAGGCAGGCACATAAAGAACGCGGGCGGCGAGGTAGGTATAAGCGGCATATTGGGTGACAGGGGTGGACTGGTTGCCAAGGGTGACCACGACGACGGCGAGGGTGAAGAGGATTAGCCCTTCGAAATGGTTGTTAAGCGCGCGGAACAGGCGGCCCGTTCGGGGTGTGACTTGTTCGATCAGGGGTTTGCCAAGGCGCGCGGGGTCGCGCGGGGACAGGGTTTTGCCGACGCCTAATTCAAGGTTGGCGGGGATGGCCATGAGGGCGAACTGGAGGCATTGAAGGAGGCCAGCAAGGGTGAGGGCGGTGAGTTCGGGGGTCATTTGAACGCCTTTTTATTAAAACCTTTACAGACACCAACAAAGCCAACAAAATTGAGAACCCCAAAGGCATAGCCGAAAAGCGCAGTGAAGGTGTGCGGTGCGCCCGAAAGAGAATCGATGAAGCCCCAGACGCACAAAATGCCAAACCCTCCAGCGACCCAAGGATTGCCCTTGGGCAGCAACAAGACGAATGCCAATTGGAGGAGCAAGTTTGGTAGCGCTGAAACCACCACTCCAAGGGCTATGTTTGCTCCTCGTGTGAATAGCCACGGTCCTGCCGTCAGGACTGTCAGGAAAAGAAGCGTTCCAAGCATCAGGCGTGCAACAAGAGTGGCCAACGGAAAGGCTGGTCGAAGGTCGTGGGTGGTGGTTTCGGGGGTCATGGCGTAAAGGGTTCTCTCTTTTGCTTGGCTCTCAAAACTGCCTTTGCGAGCGCCCAGACTTGGACTGAATCCAAAATCAGACCAAATCCCAAGACCAGCGCTAACTCGATCATGGACGGGGTATGTATCGGGTCAGTGTCTCTGATTCCAATCAACCCAACCCAGCATGTTAGCGACACTACGTAAAGGTCGAACTCACGGCGCCACAGAAGACCAATTGCCCAGATACGCAGCACGACAGAGGCAGCCGCCAAACCGGATAGGGCCTGCAAAACAGGCGGTTTGGACAGCAACTGCGTGAGAAGTTCACCGAAAACTACGATAGCCAATTCTAGGGCGATTGAGGCCAAGATGACCGCTACCGTCAATCGCCAGATTGTCACCGCGAACATCAGACTGTCCGGACTAGAGATCCATCAATAACCTGCGCGGATCCTCCAGCGCTTCTTTCACCCGCACTAGGAACGTCACCGCCCCTTTGCCGTCAACGATCCGGTGGTCATAGGACAAAGCCAGATACATCATCGGGCGGATGACGATTTGGCCTGCGACCACGACCGGGCGGTCCTGGATTTTGTGCATGCCGAGGATGCCCGATTGTGGGGGGTTCAGGATGGGCGAGGACATCAGGCTGCCGTAGACGCCGCCGTTGGAGATGGTGAAGGAACCGCCCTGCATTTCGGCCATTGACAGCTTGCCGTCGCGGGCGCGAAGGCCCAGTTCAGCGATTTTCTTCTCAATCGCGGCAAAGCCCATTTGGTCGGCGTCGCGCAGGACGGGCACCACAAGACCGTTCGGGGTGCCGACAGCGACGCCCATGTGGACGTAGTTTTTGTAGACCACATCCTGGCCGTCAATCTCGGCGTTGACCTCTGGGATTTCTTTCAGCGCGTGGGTGCAAGCTTTGACAAAGAACGACATGAAACCGAGTTTGGTGCCATGCTTTTTCTCGAATATGTCTTTGTATTCGTTGCGCAGGCCCATGATGGCGGACATATCCACCTCATTATAGGTGGTCAGCATGGCGGCGGTGTTCTGCGCCTCTTTAAGGCGGCGGGCGATGGTGGCGCGAAGCCTTGTCATTTTGACACGTTCTTCGCGGGCGGCGT
>JAAFIJ010000276.1 GCA_013298675.1 Rhodobacterales bacterium
CGCTGACGATGCAGTTCGTCATGGCCTTTGGTCTTTGTTTTCAATTGCCTGTGTTGCTTACTTTGATGGGCAAGGCGGGGTTGATTTCATCCGGTGGTTTGCGTGCCACGCGTCGTTATGCCGTTGTAGCCATTTTGTCAGTTGCCGCGGTTGCCACGCCGCCCGACGTTATGAGCCAGCTGATCATGTTTTTCGCCGTCTATCCGCTTTACGAATTGTCGATCTGGCTGATCGCAGGGTTCGAGAAGAAGCGTGAGCGTGACGCGCGTGCAGATGGGACCTGGGTCGAAGAGGATGAGTGATCCGCTGCTGCGCATTGCCGAGGCGTTGGAGCGGCTGTCTCCGCCGCCACAAAAAACGCCTGACCTGACCGCCGAGGCGTTTGTCTGGCATACAGGGCCTGATCGGTTGGAACCCATAGCGCATGTGTCGCGGGTTGATCTGTCGTTGTTGATTGGCATTGACCGGGCGCGCAACACTTTGTTGGACAATACACGTCACTTTGCAGCCGGGCGCGCCGCCAACAATGCGCTGTTGTGGGGCGCGCGCGGGATGGGCAAGTCCAGTCTGGTGAAGGCCATTCATAACACTGTCCGCGAGGAAGGTTTTGATCTGAAACTGGTAGAATTGTCGCGCGATGATCTGCCGTCTGTGCAACGGTTGCTGATGATGTTGCGTGCCAGCAAGCACCGCTTTGTTTTGTTCTGCGATGATCTGTCGTTCAGCCATGACGACCAGAATTACAAATCTCTCAAAGCGGTTCTTGACGGTGGGATTGAAGGACGGCCCGAAAATGTGGTGCTTTATGCCACGTCAAACCGTCGGCATCTTATGCCGCGCGACATGATTGAAAACGAACAGCAAAACGCCATTCATTCAAGCGAAGCCGTTGAAGAAAAGGTGTCCTTGTCCGACAGATTTGGCCTGTGGCTTGGGTTTCATGCCTGCAGTCAAGACGAATATCTGGCGATGATCCAAGGCTATTGTGACGTACATTCGCTGATGATTTCTCCTGAAGAATTGCGCCGCGAGGCGATTGAATGGCAAGCCACCCGTGGCGCGCGCTCTGGTAGGGTTGCGTGGCAGTTCTTTGTTGATCTGTCCGCCCGATACGGCACTGTTGTTTAAACAATTCATCCGCTCCTTGGCATCGCAGGCAGCGTTGTGAATCGGATGAAAATTGCACCATGTTCTTGCCTTCGACGTGATAAGGTAGGATGGCAAAGGTTTTGAAATTGCATTGGGAAATTGTGAATGTTGCTTGAAGTTGCCATTGTGGTCGCACTGATCATCGTCAACGGTGTGCTGTCGATGTCAGAGTTGGCGATCGTTTCCGCCCGTCCGGCGCGACTAAAGAATCTAGAGGCGAAAAGTCATGGGGCGGCAGCAGCGTTGCGGCTGGCAGAGCATCCGGGGCGGTTTTTGTCGACGGTACAGATTGGGATCACCTTGGTTGGGGTGATGTCGGGGGCGTTTTCCGGGGCGACCTTGGGCAAGCGTCTGACGGGGTATCTTATCAGCTGGGGGATGGACGGTGCGGCTGCAGCCACGGTTGGGGTTGGTGGTGTGGTCGTCTTGCTGACCTATGTGTCGTTGATCGTCGGTGAATTGGTTCCTAAACAACTGGCGCTGCGCGACCCTGAAGGGCTTGCCATACGGATGGCGCCGGCGATGACGCTGTTGTCGCGCGTGGCGGCGCCTTTGGTGTGGCTGTTGGAAGGGTCTGGTCGGCTGGTATTGTGGTTGATGGGGCAACGGGATGCCGGGGCCAATAAAGTGACAGAGGAAGAAGTTCATTTTATCCTGACAGAGGCACACGAAGAAGGTGTGCTAGAGGATGAAGAGCGTGAGATGATGGCGGGCGTGATGCGTCTTGCCGACCGCAACGCGCGCGCGCTGATGGCACCGCGTCACGAGATAGAGATGCTGGAACTTGAAGCCACCTCGACCGAAGCGATTGCGGCGATCCGCAGAATCGGGCGTGCGCGGATGCCAGTCATCAGCCGTGAGACGGGCGAAGTGGTGGGCATTGTGCTGATCGCGGACGCGTTCAAGGCGTTGTCACGCCGCGAGCCGATTGACCTGCGCGCGATGGTTCAAGACGTGCCTGTCGTTTCCGATTTGGCAGATGCCATTGATGTGATTGATGTTTTACACCGTTCCCCGCATCACTTTGCTTTTGTGTATGATGAATACGGGCATTTTGAAGGGTTGATCACCACAGCAGACGTGCTTGAGGCGATCACAGGGTCGATTGTGACGGCGCAGCATGATGAACCGGCGATGGTCGAACGGGATGACGGCAGTTATCTTGTCGCCGGGTGGATGCCCGCGGATGAGTTTTGCGACAGGCTAAGCCTGCCCCGAGAGATTGCGGGCGAGTATGACACTGTGGCGGGGATCGTGTTGCACCAGTTTGGCAGATTGCCCAAACTCGGCGAAACGGTGTTCGCCGAGGGGTGCCGGTTTGAAGTGGTCGATCTGGACGGGCTGCGGGTCGACAAAGTATTGGTGACCGTCACCGCATAGCTTACTGTAGATAACTCATCGGATCGCGGCTCTCGACTCCTTCGCGAACCTCAAAGTGCAACAGCGCCGGGCTGCCTGCGCCGACCGTGGCGATGGTTTGGCCCTTTTTGACCTTGTCGCCCTTTTTGACCTTAAGGCCGTCAACGCCGCCATAAACTGTCAGCAGTTTGTTGGCATGTTTGATCACCACAATCATGGTTCCAGAGGTGTTTTTGGTGATCGCGGCGACGGTGCCAGATGCTGCGGCTTTGACCGCTGATCCAGCGGTTGACGAAATATCAATGCCCTCAGATTTGCCCTTGGAATAGCCGCGAATGATTTTTCCCGCTGTTGGCATGGCAAAAGTGGTGGCCGAGGCTTCGGTCCGCGTCTCTGCCAGATCTGGGGAAGGAATGGCAGGTTTTGGTTTTGCAGCGGCCGTTACCGTTTCATCCGGCAATGGCTTTTTCGCGGAGGGTGGCTGCGGGGTTGGGGTGCCTTTGCCAGGCGCGGTATTGGTCGTGGCGACGGGTCTGGTGTTCGCTGACGGAATGATCAAAGTTTGACCTTCGCGAACCTCAAGATCCGAGCCCAAGCCGTTTGCATCTGCAAGTGCACGCGCTGAGACATTATAGACCCGCGCGATTTGGAACGCGGTTTCCCCACGCTTTACAATATGTTGGCCGGACTGCGCAGCGACTTGGCCCGAATTTGTGGTTCCTGCGGCGGTTTGGCTGGCGGGAAGTCGGTCAAGCGCTGTTGTCGCGATCGTTGTCACATCGACCGATCCGTTCGGCTGTGCGCCGCTGCCGATCACATTGCCGGAAATGGGGGCCAGACCGCCTGTGGTTGGGATCCGCGAAGGCAAGGTCAACAACTCGCCGCCACGCATCACATCACTTGGGCGCAAGGCATTATAGCGGGCCAGATCCTCGGCCCCGACGCCAACGCGCGCGGCAACAGAGGCAACGGTGTCCCCGCGTTGGGCCACAACGACCTGATAATCGGGATAGGTGATGACGCCGCGTTGATCCGGGGCCGGGCGTCCTGACGTTGGCGCCGCAGACTGGCCGGCATTGCTGCTGGTGTCCAAGGCACGGTCACCACTGCGCAGGTCCCAGTCAAGTCCAGAGTTTGAACAGGCCGAAAGCATCAGTGCCGCCGTCAGGGTCAAAATTGGAAAACGCGAAATCATCATACTCGGCCTCACTCGCTTGGTCCGGGGTTCGACCGGAACGGAAATTCAATCAGCACTTACGCCTTCTACCAAAGGCACAAAACGCA
>JAAFIJ010000277.1 GCA_013298675.1 Rhodobacterales bacterium
ATTGCTGCTAATGGCATTGGCGTCATGGTTTATCTTGCTTGCTTGGCTCTGCCAACGCTCCACCCCTGGCCCCAACCGCTTCGATCGAAACTCTCTTGAGGCACAAAAATGACCGAACAAACGCCAAACACCCAGTACCATGCCTCGTCCTTTCTGAACGGGGTCAACGCGGATTACATTGATCAGTTGGCCGCAAAATTTGCCGCGGATCCGGCTTCGGTTGATGCTCAGTGGGCTGATTTCTTCCGCAGCCTGAATGAGCCAGAGGCAGACACCCGTCGTCAAGCAAATGGTCCATCATGGGGACGCGCCGATTGGCCGCCGGTGCCGTCTGACGATCTGACTGGTGCGATGACCGGTGAATGGCCTGTTGCGGCAGAACCCAAGGGCGCTGGCAAAAAGATCGTTGAAAAGGCCGCCGAAAAGGGTGTGTCCCTGTCGGACGCCCAAGTGCAGCGCGCAGTGTTGGACAGCATCCGCGCGATCATGATCATCCGCGCCTACCGCATCCGAGGTCACCTTGCTGCCGATCTTGATCCGCTGGGCATGACCGACCGTGGCAACCAGCCAGAACTGGACCCGGCCTCATACGGTTTCACCGACGCCGACATGGACCGCCCGATCTTTATAGACAACGTGTTGGGTTTGGAAATGGCGTCGATGCGCCAGATCATCGACATCGTAAAACGCACCTATTGCGGCACCTTTGCGCTGCAATACATGCATATCTCTGACCCGGCGCAATCGGCTTGGCTGAAAGAGCGGATTGAAGGTTACGGCAAGGAAATTCAGTTCACCCGCGAAGGTCGCCGCGCGATCTTGAACAAGCTGGTCGAGGCCGAAGGATACGAGAAATTCCTCCATGTGAAATTCACCGGAACCAAGCGGTTCGGCCTTGATGGGGCCGAGGCGCTGATCCCTGCGATGGAAGCGATCATCAAACGCGGCGGCGCGATGGGCGTCAAAGAGGTCAACGTTGGCATGCCGCACCGGGGCCGCTTGAACGTTCTGGTGAACGTCATGCAAAAACCCTACCGGGCGATTTTCAACGAATTCCAAGGCGGCAGTTTCAAACCAGAAGATGTCGATGGTTCGGGCGATGTGAAGTATCACCTTGGCGCCTCGTCTGACCGCACCTTTGATGGCAACACTGTCCACCTAAGCCTGACCGCGAACCCCAGCCACCTAGAGGCCGTCAATCCGGTCGTTTTGGGCAAAGTGCGCGCCAAGCAAGACCAATTGGGCGATCAGGCCGAACGCATTGCGGTTCTGCCGATCCTGCTGCACGGCGACGCGGCCTTTGCGGGTCAAGGTGTCGTGGCGGAATGCTTCGGTCTTTCCGGCCTTAAGGGTCACCGGACTGGCGGGACGATCCATATCATCGTCAACAACCAGATCGGCTTTACCACGGCCCCATCGTTCAGCCGCTCTTCGCCCTATCCAACCGACATTGCATTGATGGTCGAAGCGCCAATTTTCCACGTGAATGGCGACGACCCAGAGGCTGTGGTTCACGCAGCCAAAGTGGCCACCGAATTCCGCCAAACCTTTCACAAAGACGTCGTGCTGGACATCTTTTGCTACCGCCGCTTTGGTCATAACGAAGGCGATGAGCCGATGTTCACCAACCCGGCGATGTACACCACCATTCGACGCCAAAAGACCACGCTGCAACTATATACCGAACGTCTTGTCCGCGATGGCTTGATCCCCGAAGGCGAGATCGAGGATATGAAAGCCGCGTTCCAAGCCAAGCTGAACGAAGAGTTCGAGGTCGGCAAAGAGTACAAACCCAACAAAGCTGATTGGCTGGACGGTCGCTGGAAAAGCCTGTCGACCAAGGATCTGGATAACTATCAGCGCGGCGAAACCTGGATCAAGCCAGAGACAATGGCAGAGGTGGGCGCCGCCCTGACCCGCGTGCCGCCTAAGTTTGATCTGCACAAAACCGTTGGCCGTCAGCTGGAAGCCAAGCAAAAGATGTTTGAAACCGGCACTGGCTTTGATTGGGCCACTGCCGAGGCGCTGGCCTTTGGATCACTTGTCACCGAAGGGTTCCCCGTACGTCTTTCGGGTCAGGATTGTACGCGAGGTACCTTTAGCCAACGCCATTCGGCCTTTGTCGATCAAACCACCGAAGAGCGTCACTATCCACTGAACCACATTCGCCCCGGCCAATCGCGGTATGAGGTGATCGATTCCATGCTGTCGGAATATGCGGTGCTTGGGTTTGAATACGGCTATTCGCTGTCCGAACCCAACGCCTTGGTGATGTGGGAGGCGCAGTTTGGCGATTTCGCCAACGGCGCGCAGATCATGTTTGACCAATTCGTCAACTCAGGGGAGTCTAAATGGCTGCGGATGTCGGGGCTTGTGTGCCTGCTGCCGCACGGATTTGAAGGCCAGGGGCCAGAACACTCCTCTGCCCGACTGGAACGGTTCTTGCAAATGTCAGCGCACGACAACTGGATCGTCGCCAACTGCACCACACCGTCAAACTATTTCCACATCCTGCGCCGCCAGTTGCACCGCGATTTCCGCAAACCACTTATCCTGATGACGCCGAAATCCCTGCTGCGCCACCCGATGGCTGTATCGGACGCCGCCGATTTCACCACCGGCAGCTATTTCCACCGCGTGCTGTGGGATGATGCGCAAAAGGGCCATTCGGCGTTGACGCTTAAGGATGATGCGAAAATCAAACGCGTCGTGCTGTGCTCGGGCAAGGTCTATTACGACCTGCTGGCCGAACGCGACGCGCGCGGCCAAGACGACACGTATCTATTGCGCGTCGAACAGCTTTATCCCGTGCCCAAGAAATCCCTGACCACCGAACTGTCACGCTTTAAAGACGCTCAATTCGTCTGGTGTCAGGAAGAGCCCAAGAATATGGGCGCGTGGTCGCATATCGAACCAGAACTCGAAGAGCTGCTGATCGCCATCGGCGCGAAACACACCCGTGCACGCTATGCCGGTCGTGTGGCCTCCGCCTCACCCGCCACGGGCCTCGCCGCCCGTCACAAGTATGAACAAACAACCCTGGTCAACGAAGCGCTCGGCTGACCCCAATTTTGGCGCCCGCGCGCAACAGGAGAATGATGATGACTGATGTTATGGTGCCCAGCTTGGGCGAAAGCGTATCCGAGGCAACCGTCTCGACATGGTTCAAAAAGCCCGGCGATTTCGTGAAGCAAGACGAAATGCTGTGCGAACTTGAAACCGACAAAGTGTCGGTAGAGGTGCCTTCGCCTGTCTCGGGAGTGCTGGCCGAAATCCTTGCCCCCGAAGGCACGACCGTCGCCGCAAGCGCCCGTCTGGCCATCGTCACCGAAGGGGCCGCCGCCGCGGCCGAGGCCCCCAAACCCGCTACAGCCGCTCCGGTTGCCCCTGCGGCAACCCCGGCCCCTGCAGCCAAAGACATCGAAAACGCCCCCGCTGCCAAGAAAGCCATGGCAGAGGCCGGCCTTTCCCCCGATCAGGTCCAAGGCACCGGCCGCGATGGCCGCGTGATGAAAGAAGACGTCGCCCGCACCGCCGCAGCCGCACCCATCACCGCGGCCCCAGCGCCTGCGGCCATCCCGCGCGCGCCCGTCCCCGCCGATGACGCTGCCCGCGAAGAGCGTGTGAAAATGACCCGCCTGCGCGCCACCATCGCCCGCCGTCTGAAAGAGGCGCAGAACACCGCCGCCATGCTGACCACCTATAATGAGGTGGATATGTCCGCCATCATGGGCCTGCGCAACGAATACAAAGACATATTCGAGAAAAAGCATGGCACCAAACTCGGTTTC
>JAAFIJ010000278.1 GCA_013298675.1 Rhodobacterales bacterium
ATTCCAGCGGTGGACAGCCGGCGCAAAATGATGGCGCATCTGACCGGACGGCGCATTGTGCAAATGGTCAAAGACGATCTGAAACCGTCCGATATCCTGACGCGTGAGGCATTCCAGAACGCCATTCGCACCAACGCAGCCATAGGCGGCAGCACCAACGCGGTGATTCATCTTTTGGCAATCGCGGGCCGGGTCGGCATCGACCTTTCGCTTGATGATTGGGACCAATGGGGCCGCAATGTGCCCACGATCGTGAACTTGATGCCTTCGGGCAAATATCTGATGGAAGAATTCTACTATGCCGGCGGCCTGCCGGCGGTCATCCGCCGCTTGGGCGAAGCAGGCTTACTCAACAAAGACGTGCTGACCGTATCTGGCGGGCCGATCTGGGAAGAGGTCAAGAACGTCCGCAACGACAATGATGATGTGATCTTGCCCACCGAAAAAGCCCTGACCCAATCTGGCGGCGTGGTTGTGGTGCGTGGCAACCTCGCACCCGATGGTGCAGTGCTCAAACCATCGGCCGCGTCGCCGCATCTGATGCAGCATCGGGGCCGCGCCGTGGTGTTTGAAGACATTGATGATTACAAGGCCCGGATCAACGACGAGGCGCTCGATATCGATGAAAGCTGCGTGATGGTGCTTAAAAACTGCGGGCCGCGCGGCTATCCCGGCATGGCCGAGGTCGGAAATATGGGCCTTCCTCCCAAAGTGCTGCGCAAAGGCATCACTGACATGGTCCGCATCTCTGACGCACGCATGTCGGGCACCGCATACGGCACGGTCGTTTTGCACACCTCGCCTGAGGCAGCACGCGGTGGTCCTCTGGCCGTGGTGCGTAGTGGCGATTTCATCGAACTCGACGTCGCCGCCCGCCGGCTGCACCTCGATATTTCGGACGCGGAATTGCAGGCTCGCTTGGCCGATTGGACGCCCGCCGTGGCGCCGCCCACGTCTGGCTATGCCAAACTCTATCATGACCACGTGCAGGGGGCCGACAAAGGCGCTGATTTCGACTTCCTGCTCGGTTGTCGCGGCAACGCTGTCGCGCGCGAGAGCCATTGATGAAGGTCGCACTCGCAGGCATCGGCAAGATTGCCCTCGACCAACATGTGCCCGCCATTGCGGCCAGCCCCGATTGGGAACTGGCCGCAACTGTGTCGCGTCATGGCTCCGTCCCTGACATCGCCGCCTACACTGATCTGGACAGGTTGCTCACCGAACGCCCGGACATAAGCGTGATTTCATTGTGCATGCCGCCCGTGCCGCGGTTTGCATATGCCGCGGCGGCCCTCAAGGCTGGCCGACACGTCATGCTCGAAAAGCCCCCCGGCGCAACTCTCGCCGAAGTTTACATCTTGAAAACGATGGCCCAAGAACGTGGTTTGACCCTCTTCACAACCTGGCACAGCCGCATGGCGCTTGCCGTGGCCGCCGCCCGAGATTGGTTGTCCCAAACAACCGTAACCAGCGCCCACATCACCTGGCGCGAAGACGTCCGCAAGTGGCATCCCGGTCAGGACTGGGTGTTTGAACCGGGCGGTATGGGCGTGTTTGACCCGGGCATCAACGCCCTCTCGATCCTCACCCATATCCTGCCTGCGGCAGTCCACTTGACCTCCGCCAATCTTACCTTTCCCGAAAATCGCCAAACCCCAATCGCGGCTGAACTGACCTTTTCGGGAAATGTCACCGCAGACTTTGATTGGCGCCAGCAGGGCCCCCAAACATGGGACATCACGGTTGACACGCCCAAAGGCCACCTGGCCCTGCGCATGGGCGGCAACGCGCTTGAAATCGACGGCCAACCTTCGGGTGGTTCAGACAGCATCATGGGCGAATACCCTGCTCTTTACGCCCGAATGTTTGACTTGATCGCGTCACGCCAAAGCGACGTTGACCTCGCCCCCATGATCCATGTTGCCGATGCCCTTACCCTCGGGCGCCGCTCGCTCACCGAGTCATTCTCCTTCTAAACTTCATCTGTTCAAAAATATCCTGCGGGGGTCCGGGGGTGCAAAACCCCCGGCGCGCAAACATAGGAAACCACGTCATGTTGACAGGTCGTCATTTGATCGCAGGCCAATGGGTCGCGAGTGAAACTGAATTCTTCTCTGCGCCCGCGACAGGGGCAGGCTTTGCATTTTCTGTTGGAACTCCTTCACACGTCAAGGCTGCCGTGACAGCAGCCGAGGTGGCGTTTGCGGCTTATGCCGCCACCGACCGTGCCACCCGAGCTGCTTTCCTGAACTGTATCGCCGATGAGATAGAGGCGCGCGGCGCCGAAATCACTGCGATCGGCAGCGCTGAAACAGGGCTTCCCGCTGCGCGTTTGGAAGGAGAGCGCGGCCGCACCACGGGCCAGTTGCGCCTCTTTGCCCGCCATATTTTGCAGGGCGATTATCTTGACCGACGCTTTGACGCAGCCCTTCCTGACCGCAAACCGCTTCCCCGCCCCGATATTCGCTTGATCATGCGCCCGATTGGTCCGGTTGCCGTCTTTGGCGCCTCAAACTTTCCGTTGGCCTTTTCGGTGGCCGGTGGTGATACTGCGAGCGCTCTGGCGGCAGGCTGTCCTGTTGTGGTCAAGGGCCATTCGGCCCATCCGGGAACGGGCGAGATCGTCGCCCAAGCGGTGCTCGCGGCCATTGTGGCCTGCAACATGCCTGCAGGCGTCTTCAGTCTGGTCCAAGGTGGGCGGCGTGATGTGGGTGAAGCATTGGTACAGCACCCTCTGATCCGGGCCGTGGGCTTTACCGGATCTTTGGCCGGTGGGCGCGCGCTGTTTGATCTTTGCGCTGCGCGTCCTGACCCGATTCCATTCTTTGGTGAACTGGGTAGCGTCAATCCGATGTTTTTGCTGCCCGCAGCCCTTGCCAATCGTGGCGCACAAATCGCTGCTGGTTGGGCCGGCTCGCTGACCATGGGGGCCGGGCAGTTTTGCACCAATCCCGGAATTGCTGTGGTGATCGACGGACCCGAAGCGAACGCTTTTGCCGATGCGGCCAGAGGCGCCCTTGCGCCAATTGGGGCACAAACCATGCTGACCGACGGCATTGCTGCTGCCTACCGCTTTGGCCGCGACCGTATTTCCGCATCAAAGGGCGTACGCGATCTGCTCTCCACGGCCTGTGACCGGCGCAGCGCGACGCCCCATCTCTTTGAGGTCAGCGGCGATGATTGGTTGAACAACCATGATTTGGCCGAAGAAGTATTTGGCCCGCTTGGCCTGATCGTTCGGGCGCGCGACGCAGACCAATTGCACACCATCGCCAACGCCTTGCAAGGGCAGCTGACCTGCACCTTGCATCTGGATGAGGCGGATTACCCCCAAGCGCGGTCCTTGTTGGCTGTTCTCGAACGCAAAGCGGGCAGGGTGCTCGCCAATGGTTTTCCCACAGGTGTAGAGGTTTGCGAGGCAATGGTTCATGGCGGCCCTTACCCGGCCAGCACGAATTTTGGCGCAACTTCAGTGGGTACGTTGTCTATCCGACGTTGGCTGCGGCCGGTATCTTATCAAAACATCCCGGCGGAGTTGTTGCCGGACGATCTGCGTTAAGGCGGTTCACCAAAAGCGGGCGATGTGCTGTGGTCAGGCACATCGCTCGCATTGGCTGCATGTGCCGCGACCGCAGCGGTTGGATCAGCGGACTGTCACTTTCGCCAGTATTTCTGGCGTCAGCAACGCCGTACAATGATCGGCAAATGCTTTGACCGTAAGCGAAGATTCAGCGCCCGGCGCAAATAAAAGTCCCATCCGCATCGGCTTTACAGGTCCAGACAAGGGCACA
>JAAFIJ010000279.1 GCA_013298675.1 Rhodobacterales bacterium
GTGGCCGCTGCAAATATTCCTGCACAGGACGAAATAGGCACGTTTGATTTATCGGGCCACGAAGTCATCACCTCATTGCGCGCAAAGCTTTCATCCACCCTTGCTTTGTCGTTGCTCGACGACGAAACTGGCCAGTTTAAAATTTTTCTGCAAACCAAACACGGCCCGGTCAGCATGACACTTAGCCGCAAACGGGTTTCGGCGTCCAATCCGCATCAATTGCTGGTGTTGATGGTGTTCACGGCCATTTTGATGACCTTGATCGCCTATGTTTTTCTGCGCAATCAGTTGTTCCCGATTACGAGGCTTGCGAAGGCCGCCGAAGCGTTCGGTCGCGGTGAGACCGTGGCCTATCGCCCGCGAGGCGCGCTTGAGGTGCGCGCAGCGGGGGCTGCGTTTTTGGACATGCGGGCCCGAATAGAGCGTCAGATTGAAAGTCGAACCTTGCTTTTGTCGGGCGTGAGCCATGATCTGCGCGGCCCGTTGCAACGCCTGAAACTTGGCCTGACTCTGCTGCCCGAAGACGCAGAGACCGAGGCGTTGAAGCAAGATGTCTCGGATATGGAGCGTTTGGTCGACGAGTTTCTGGCCTTTGTGCGGGGAGATGCGATGGAAGAGCCGGAATGGGTCGATCCGCATGACATCGCGAGGCGCGTGGTGGCCAATGCTGCGCGGCTTGGGCAATCCGTAAGCCTGTGGGACCTAGAGCCGGTCGGTCTGGTCAAATTGCGTGCCCAGGCCGTCACCCGTGCACTGGACAATCTGGTCGGGAACGCGGTTCGATACGGGACCAAAACAGAAATCAGCGTGGCCAGTAATGACAGGTTTGTGCGGATGATTGTCGAAGACAATGGGCCCGGCATCCCAGAATCTGCACGCGAAGAGGCTATGGTTCCGTTCAAACGCTTGGACGCGGCGCGCGATCCAAACCAAGGGGGTGGCGTGGGGCTTGGCTTGTCGATTGCTGCGGATATTGCGCGCAGCCATGGGGGCGACTTGCGTTTGGGGCGCAGTGACCGTCTGAACGGGTTGCGGGCGGAATTGACCCTGCGCCGCTAGACTGCTTCAATTGCGCGGCGCGGCCATCACCAAGATCCAATAGAGACGATCATCGGAGGGGCCGTAGGCGACGCCCAGACCCGCCTCGACCACACCATTGGCCATGATATTCTTGCGGTGTCCCGGCGATCCCATCCACCCTTGCATTACCCCATTGGCACTGGTTTGCCCGGCGGCTGCATTTTCAACAGCGGTGCGCAGGCGGTACCCATTGCGGCTAAGCCGGGTCCCAAGACGCGAGCCGTCGCTGCCTTGATGAGACACTTTTTGATGCGCTGCGATGTCGCAGGCGTGTGCTTGGGCGGTTTTGTACATCGTGCTGGACAGTTGCACCGGGCCCAACCCTTTTGCCGCGCGTTCTTGATTGACCGCGTCGATCACCGCCGACTGAAATCCTGATTGCTGTTCTGGAATATTGCACGCTGCCGACGATATCGCAGGCATCAGACATAGGGCCGCACTCAATGTCAGATTTTTCAATGAAAATTCCATGTTTTGCGCACCTCTTTTGATGATTACCTTTGCGGGACATGCACCTTTTCGCCAAGAGTCGATGTGACATCTCCACCCGCCGCAAGCGCATCAGCGTCGTCATGGGTCACAATTATTACCGGAAGTTGGCGTAAATGCGCCTGTTCGAAGACAAAACTGCGAATTTGTCCGCGAAGTGTCGTGTCTAGCCGCGAAAAAGGCTCATCCAACAGCAGGGCCTGCGGTTCAGCCAAAAGTGTGCGCAACAGGGCTACTCTGGCTTTTTGACCGCCCGAGAGGGTCGCCGGATCGCGAGGGCCAAAATCCCGCAGGCCAGCCAGTTCCAGCGCATCGGAAATCCGCTTGTTCCGGTCCACGACATTCGCAGCCATCCCAAACCCAAGATTTTGGGCGACCGACATATGTGGAAACAGCAAGTTGTCTTGAAAGAGGATCCCCAAGCGGCGCTCTTGGGTTGCAAGGCCGTTCAAAAGCCGATCATTCAGCGTGATTGTGCCCGAGATCACAAATTGGGGGGGCAATGCCCCGATCAATGCGGATAAAAGCGTAGATTTGCCAGAGCCAGACTCTCCCATCACCGTCAGGATCTGACCGGGCTTCAGATGGCACGACAGCTGCACCAATTTTCGACCATTTAGGTGAACCTGCAGATTGCTAAGGATTAGACCGGTCATCGTATGTCATCGCTAAGCAACAAGCGTCGATTGGCGAAAATCAGCCGCGGTAGGGTGATGGCGAGGCCAAAGCAAAGCCACGGCAGCACCATCTGTAGAAGTGTCACACTGCCAATGATGCGGCGATTGCCGCCAGAAGACAAGGCGACGGCCTCTGTTGTCAGCGTCTCGACCCGCCCACCACCGATGAGCAGGGTCGGCAAATATTGCCCGACCGACACGGCAATTCCCAGTGCAATTGCGGTCAGAACGGGGGCCAGCAACATCGGCATGCGCAGCCGCCAAAACACCGCATTTGCGCTCGCTCCCATAGTCTCGGCGATCAGTTTGTGTCGGTTGTCCCACGTGCGAAAAGGGACCGACAGCGACAAGAAAACATATGGCAGGACAAAGACAACATGACTAAGCGCCACAATGAAGACGCTGAAATTCAATCCCAAAGACAAAAGGAGAACCTTTAATCCGGGCAGAAACACGATTTGGGGCACCAGCAAGGGCAGGTAAAGCAACCACAGGCCAAGCCGCGCCCGCGTCGGCGGAAACCGGACCTCTGCTTCAAGGCAGACGATGACAAGCGTCAACGAGATCAGTGTTGAGAAAACAGCGATGATCAGGGTCGTCATGCTGGCCTGCATCAAACCTTGTGACGAATGCGTCCAGTTTTGCAGCGACAACTTTGACGGCAGAGCATTGGGAAAGGTCCAAAGGCCGGAAATTGACCAAAGGCTTAGGCTGATCAATCCCAAGACCATCAATCCGGCGATGACAAATCCCAAAACCAGCGCGAGTGCTTTAAACGCCGGGTCAAGGGCGCGCAGACGGTGACCAGCCGCCGACGCCGCAAAAACGGCGCGTTTGAACACCCGCTCTGCCACGTGCCATAGAATAATGACGCCCAAGACCAATCCCAGCTGTACCAAGGCCCCGGCCGCAGCCACAGCCCGGTGCGACAGGCTTGGGTCGGTCATCCAGTTGGTAATTTGCACCGCCAGTGTCGGTGGCAGGCTTGGCCCCAGGATCATCGCCATATCGACTGAGGTCATGGCATAGGACAGCACCGCATAAATCGGCAGCCGCAAGTGAGGGTAGAGTGCGGGCAGGGCGGTTAAGACAAAACCCCAGACACGCCCATAGCCAAGCGACACCGCCACCGCCATGCGCGGCAAAGCACCCGCTGGCGCAAGGGCCGATAGGGTGACCAACAACAAAAATGGGACCTCTTTGCATACCAGTCCCAAAATCAGGCTTACCCCGTAAGGATCATTCAGGATCTGCAAATCTGGTGGTGTCTGCCAACCTGTAGCCCAAGGGCTGAACAGCCTCGCAATCCACCCGGACGGAGAGATCATAAACCCCAGTCCAAGAGCCGCTGCCGCATGGGGCACGGCTAAAAGCGGTGAAAGCAAATGTTGCAGCCACCAAAAGACCCGGCTGTTCAACAAACTCGCGGTCAGCAAAAGGGTGATGAATAGCGAAACTACGCCAGAGGCGAGCCCCACCCAAATTGACAGCGCCGCCGCTTGGCCAAAGCCCGGCCAATTGGCCAGTTGGACAA
>JAAFIJ010000028.1 GCA_013298675.1 Rhodobacterales bacterium
TATCTGTCGATGTCTGGGATTACCGCCTTTCCTAAAAGCCAAGAGTTGCGGGACATTTTCGCCAAAGCGCCGTTGGATCGGATCTTGCTGGAAACTGACAGCCCCTATCTGGCCCCGCCACCCTTTCGTGGGCGACGCAACGAACCGGCCTATACTGCCTATACAGCCAAAGCGGGCGCTGCAATTTTTGGGGTCACAGAGGGTGAATTTGCCGCCGCGACCACAGCAAACTTTGACCGCCTGTTCACCCGCGCTGCGCGCAACCGAGGGGCCGCATGATGGCCACGCTGCGCTTTACCATTCTTGGGTGTGGGTCCTCGGGCGGTGTGCCCCGCTTAGGCGGGGATTGGGGCGACTGCGACCCGAACAACCGCAAGAACCGCCGCCGCCGTTGCTCGCTATTGGTCGAGCGTATCACCGAAGCGGGCACCACCCGCGTCTTGATCGACACCTCGCCCGATATGCGCGACCAGTTGCTGGATGCAGGGATCGGCACGCTTGATGGGGTGGTCTATACCCATTCACACGCCGATCATGTGCATGGGATTGATGACTTGCGCCAAGTGGTGTTCAACACCAAGCGGCGTTTGCCGGTTTGGGCCGATGCGCCAACCCAAGGCGCGTTGATTTCGCGGTTTGGCTATGCGTTTGTGCAGCCGACGGGTTCACCTTATCCGCCCATTCTTGAATTGAATGCGATAGAAGGCACGTTCTCTGTGCCGGGTCCGGGCGGGGCTATCGCGTTTCAGCCCTTTGTGGTCGACCATGGCTCGATGGACGCATTGGGCTTTCGCATCGATGATGTCGCGTATTTGCCCGATGTGATCGCCATTCCAGAGACGTCTTGGGCGCATTTGCAGGGGCTGAAATGCTGGATCGTCGATGCCTTGCGCCGCAAGCCGCACCCCACGCACGCACATTTGTCCCTAACTTTGGACTGGATCGCACAGGCCAAGCCAGAGTTGGCCGTGATCACCAATATGCATCTCGACATGGATTACGAGACACTGTGCGCAGAGTTGCCTGCCCACATCACACCGGCCTTTGATGGGATGGTCGTGAGCTTTGACAACATTCCATGAGCATTCTTATCGACGTCATTTTGCCGGTCTTTCTGGTGATTGCGTTGGGTTATGCTGCGGCACGCGCCAAGCTTATCGATGACAACGGCATCGACGGGATCATGCGGTTTGCGCAGAATTTCGCGCTGCCAATCCTGCTGTTCAAGTCAATCGCGGCGCTTGATCTGTCCAACAGCTTTCAACCGGGGCTGTTGATCAGCTTTTACGCTGGCGCATTCTCCGGCTTTGCGTTTGGGTTTTCCCTGTCGCGATTTGTGTTTCACCGCAGCCTTGCAGAATGCGTGGCGCTTGGGTTTGCCTGCTTGTTTTCCAACTCGCTATTGTTGGGCGTGCCCATCACCGAGCGGGCCTATGGCCCCGACGCACTGGCGGGCAACTTTGCCATCATCTCTATCCATGCGCCGATTTTGTACAGCTTTGGCATCATGCTGATGGAATGGGTCCGCGCGCGGGACACGGTGGCCCGTAGCCAACCTTTGGCCGTGATGATCCTGCGAAGAGTATTCAGCCAACCGTTGGTCATCGGCATCGTTTGCGGCTTTACGGTCAACCTGAGTGGGCTACCCCTACCCGTCGCGGTTGCCGCAGCAGTCGAGATGATGGCGCGCGCGGGTCTGCCTGCCGCGCTGTTTGGGTTGGGCGGTGTGTTGCTGCGCTATCACCCAGAGGGGGACAAGGCGCTGATTGCGGTGGTGTGCTTTGCCTCATTGGTGTTGCATCCGACAGTCACCTATGTCTTGTCGCGCTTTGCTTTTGAACTTGATACGGCCAGCTTACGCTCTGCCACGTTGACCGCAGCAATGGCCCCCGGTGTGAACGCCTATATGTTCGCGCATCTTTACGGGGTTGGCCGAAGAGTGGCCGCAACGTCGGTTCTGATGGGCACAGTGCTGTGCATTCCAAGCGTGTGGCTTTGGTTGCACATCCTTCCCTAATCACAGCCGAGAATGCTTGGACTGTTGACGATTTGGCAACAGACTGGCATTTTCAAAACTGAGGCAAAAAGGCCCCGGAGAGGGCATCAGAAAGGGCAGTTCATGTATATTCGTGCCGCCGGGCAGCAGTACACCCGGTTTTTAGATCAGCTTCACAGCGAACGCCTCTTTAATTGGTACATGGAAGTTGGCTGCCGCACCGGCCGCACCTTTGCCGCGGTCCGGTCCAAAACCATTGCGGTTGATCCGTTTTTCTTGACTGAAAACAATATCATATATTCTAAACCCGCCCTGCATGTCTTTCAGACCAAAAGTGATGATTTCTTTGAAAGCGGCTTTTTGAAGAAGCTTGGCATCAAACTGTCGTTCAGCTTTCTCGATGGGATGCATCTGTTTGAATATTTGCTGCGCGACTTCATGCACACAGAGGCAAATTCCGCAGCTGACAGTGTGATCGCGCTGCATGATTGTTGCCCAGCCAGCAACGAAATGACCACCCGCGATTTGGACAACCTACCAAAGCGGGCTTGGACCGGGGACGTTTGGAAACTGATCCCGATCTTACAGGAATATCGCCCCAAGTTGAAGATCACAGTGTTGGACTGCAAGCCGACCGGGTTGGTGCTGGTTTCTGGTTTGGACCCAAAAAGCACGGTTTTGACCAAGAACTATGACGCAATCCTTGCGAAATACATGGACATCACACTGGAAACCTACGGTCCTGAAAAATTCTATGGCTCGTTCAATTATACAAACGCGCGCGAGTTTCGTGACGCAGGGTATCCTTTGTTTGACAAGTGCAGCATTGCCAATGAATTGGCGCTGATCCCGACCAAAGTTTCACCCTGATGGGGTTTGAGCCGAACCTTTCCCTAAAGCACTGTGTTTTGGACGAGGCCACGGTTTTGTCCTTTGGTTCCGGCAAGAACAGGGGCGTCAGCAGGCCAGCGGGGGTTTTTGCGGCGGATGGTCGCTATGAACCGATGGGGCAATGTTGGCGCGATACCAAAGGGCATACGACTGCTCCGACGTTTGCGCCAAAAGACGAGGACATTTCAGAAACGCTGGGTGGGACATGGCTGTTCGGCGGCATGCTCTATGCCCATTTCGGCCATTTCCTGTGCGAATCCACGGCCCGACTTTGGGCACTTGAGCTGCCTGGCAACAAGATCGACGGAGTGATTTTTCACCCCAAGGCGCGCTTGCCGCGGATGTCGCGTTTGCTGCAACCGACAAAGCCATGGCTGATGGTCGCTGGCTGTACGCTACCCGTCGTGGCCCGCCAGACCCTGTCCGAGTAGAGCGGTTGATCGTTCCAGAGCAAGGGTTTGGCACAGGTGATATGGTGGCCGGTCGACCTGAGTACCGCGATTTCGTGCGCCGCCATTTTGGCGCGCAAATAGGTGCCGAGGGGGGCGAAAAGCTATATATCTCGCGCAGCCAGCTTTATTCCAAACGTGGGCGCATTCTGGGTGAGACGTTTCTAGAGACGGCGTTGGCGCGCGAAGGTTATGACATTTTTCATCCGCAAGAACACCCGATAGAGGTGCAAGTCGCGCGCTACAAAGCGGCGCGGCACGTGATCTCCACCGATTGCTCGGCCCTGCATTTGTCGGCGCTGTTTGCCAAACCGACCGACCGCGTTGCTATTTTGGCGCGCCGCCCCGGCCCAACAATCGGCGATTTTCAGGCGCAATATCACGCTTTTTGTGGGTTGGAACCGGTGATCGTTAACCACCTGACAGCGATGCATTCGCTTGAAGGGGCAAAGCTTGCGCAAATGAGCGAGACTTATGCCGAGGCAGATTTCGCAATGATCCAGCAAAGCCTGCTTGCGGGAGGATTTATCACCCATGCGACACCTTGGGCCCGGCCAAGTGCGGCGGATCTGAAAGCAGAACTGGAAATCTATGCCGAAAAGCAGGGAGCCGCGATGCAAGAGATCGCCCTCTAGCGTTACTTAAATGCAGACGGTTTGGCCTCGCGCGCCATATGATCCAGAACCGCGTTCACGAATTTGGATTCTTTGCCATCGGGAAAGAACGCTTTGGCCACATCAACATACTCGTTGATCACCACTTTTGGCGGCGTGATCATCTCACACATTTCGGCCCCGGCCGCGCGGAAAAGCGCGCGCAAAACCGGGTCGATCCGGTCAATGGGCCATTTCGCAACCAAGGCACGGTCGGTCATCTGATCTATTTTCGCCTGAAAGTTCACCGCAAGATCCATCACGGCGCGAAAATGATCAACATCGCCTTCGACCATCTCATCGCCGTCATACACCGCGCCAAAACGGTGCGTCTCAAACTCGCGGCGGATGCCTTCTACCGTCTGACCGGAATGTTCCATCTGAAACAACGCCTGCACCGCATATAGACGCGCAGCCGATTTCATTTGTTTCTTTTCAGCCGATGTCATGCGCGGAACCCGATCCCTTTGGTTTGTCCCGCCCATTTGCGCGACAATGCGATCAGGTGCAAGGCCGCAGCGGCCGCTCCGCCACCTTTGTTTTGCCCTTGTGGATCTGCCCGCACCACAGCTTGGGTGCGGTTCTCGACTGTCAGGATGCCATTACCGATGCAAGCGCCCTGCAAGCCCAGAAGTGAGATGGCCCGGCTGCTGTCATTACACACCGTATCGTAATGCGTAGTTTCGCCGCGGATCACACAGCCCAAAGCGACATAGCCATCGTATTTGGCCTGGCGCTCGGCCATGGCGATCGCAGTCGGCACTTCCAGCGCACCGGGGACCTCTATCACGTCAACTTCAGCACCGCAGTCAGCAGCGATGGCCTTAGCGCCTGCGACCAGATTGTCGGCAATGTCTTTGTAATAGGGTGCCACAACGACCAGCAATCGCACGGGGCGGTCAAAACTGGGAAGCGTCAGCGTGTAATGGGTTTCAAGCGCAGCCATTATTTAATCTCCGATCTTTCGCGTGCCCATAATCGACAAGCCGTAAGCGTCAAGTCCGACAACACGCGGTTGGGCCGAATTGGTCACCAAGGTGATTTGGGTCAGGCCAAGCGCAGACAATATCTGTGCGCCCAGCCCGTATTGACGCAAAGTTTTTGGGCTGGCTTCCGCGTCGGCGGCCATTTTCATATCTGTATCGCGCAACAACACAATGACACCGCGTCCCTCGCGGGCGATCACCTGCATCGCTCCTTGCAAATCGCCGACATGCCCATCGCCAATGCCCAGCACGTCTTCCAACGGGTTAAGCGCATGCATCCGCACCAAAACAGGCGCTTCAGAGGCCAAATCCCCCTTGCAAAGCACGATATGCTCGGCGCCGTGGGTCTCATCTGCAAAAACCCGCATCACCCAGTCGTCGCCATGGACAGATGTCACGCGTTTGACCAATCGTTCGGTGATCAAATGATCATGGCGGCGCCGGTAAGCGATCAAATCTGAAATGGTGCCGATCTTGATGTTATGTTTTTTGCCGAACAGCACCAAATCGGGCAACCGCGCCATTGTACCGTCGTCGTTCATGATTTCACAAATCACGCCCGAGGGGTTCAAACCAGCCAAACGGCTGACATCAACTGCCGCCTCTGTGTGACCGGCCCGCACCAAGACACCGCCATCACGGGCGCGCAGTGGAAACACATGGCCCGGCGTCGCCAAATCCTGCGGGCCAGAGTTTGGGTCAATCGCAACCGCAATGGTGGTCGCGCGATCCTTCGCAGAGATGCCGGTATCAACCCCCTCACGGGCCTCGATTGACACAGTGAAAGCGGTTTCGTGCCGACTGGAGTTCTTTGAGGCCATGAGCGGTAGCCCCAGTTGATCAATGCGCGCGCCAGTCAGCGTCAGGCAGATCAGTCCCCGACCATAGGTCGCCATAAAATTCACCGCCTCTGGCGTCGCCATCTGTGCAGGGATCACCAGATCGCCTTCGTTTTCGCGGTCCTCACGGTCCACCAAAATGAACATCCGCCCATTTCGGGCATCCTCGATGATGTCTTCGACCGAAGATATTGCGTTGGAATAATCAATTGTTTCTTGGGTCATGGGCGTTGATCCTGAAAGATGTCTGGATGCATTTACGCGCAAGCGCGCCCGAATGCCAGTGCGACGCTGGCATAAGAATGGGGTCGTTTCACCTTTCAGCGGCGTCGCTGAGTTTTTTCGCGTCTGCGGTGCAGCCCCAAATCAGTCCCATTCTCGCAGTCGCGCCACATAGCGCGCCATGGTGTCGATTTCCAAATTCACCTGCTGTCCGACAGCCACCTCGCCCCAAGTGGTGACCTTTTGCGTATGAGGGATAAAATTGATGCCAAAGTCGCAGCCTTCCACCTCGTTCACCGTCAAACTGGTGCCATTCAGCGCAACCGAGCCTTTAGATGCGATGAATTTGGCAAGATCCTTAGGCGCGCGGAACGTAACGCGGACAGAATCGCCTTGGGGGGCGACGCGCACCACCTCAGCCACTCCGTCTACATGGCCCGAAACGATGTGGCCGCCCAACTCATCGCCCACCTTTAATGCGCGTTCCAGGTTCAGGCGCTTTCCCAATTGCCAGCTTTGCAGGTTCGTCTTGCTGACCGTCTCAGCGCTTATGTCAACGTCGAACCAATTGCGCGGGTTTTGCCCCAGTGCCACAACGGTCAAACAGACCCCCTCACAAGCGATGGACGCGCCGATATCGACTTTCGAGACATCATAGCTTGTGCCAATCCGTGCCCGCAAATCACCGCGCTTTTGCAGATCTAAGACTTCGCCCATGTCTGTGACAATTCCCGTGAACATCTTGCGCACTCCTACCCTTTGGATCCCCGAGCACGCATCTGTCCACCTTGCAACCAGCAGATGCGCACAGCACAGCATATGCCTAAATATTGCCGGAGTTTAGCGCTATTGAAGAGGAAATGGTAAGTTTTCCCCTTTACGATAAGGCCAATGGCTGTTTCTTCAGTGGAAAGTTCTAGGGTGTCTGCATGCGTTTGTCGGGCGAAGACCGCCGTTTCCTTTTCCTGCAAGGGCCTCATGGACCCTTCTTCAGCCGCTTGGCCAAAATGCTGCGCGCCTCGGGCGCGCAGGTATGGCGTGCAGGGTTTAACCGGGGTGACCAAGCGTTTTGGTTTGCAAACAACTATATCGCCATAAAGGATGGCCTTGACGCGTGGCCAGATACGCTGCGCCGCATCATCACTGAACATAAGATCACGGAAATCGTCCTTTACGGGGATACGCGTCCAGTTCACGCCATCGCGGTCACCATCGCCAAAGAGCTGAACCTAACGGTGCATGTCTTTGAAGAAGGCTATTTGCGCCCCTTCTGGGTGACCTATGAACGCGGCGGTTCCAACGGCAATTCCAAACTGATGACCCTTTCCGTGCCGCAAATGCAATGCGCGCTGTCCAAACTGGATATGGAGCTGCCGGACGCGCCCGCGCGCTGGGGCGACATGCGCCAGCATATGTTTTGGGGCGCGATTTATCATTGGTTCGTGATGACGGGCTTTTGGGACTATAAAAATTATCGCCCGCACCGCAGCATCACCGTGGGACAAGAGTTTTTGCTGTACTGCCGCAAATTGGTGATGATGCCCCTGCATCGCTGGGAACGCATTCTGGCGACATTGCGCATCAAACACGGTGGCTTCCCGTATCATTTGGTCCTGCTGCAACTTGAACATGACGCCAGCTTCCAAAAGCATTCGCCCTTTTCCACGATGACAGAGTTTCTGGCTGTGGTGATGGAGGGATTTGCCAAGGGTGCGGCGCCGCACCACCACATCGTCTTTAAGGCGCATCCATTGGAAGACGGTCGCGTGCCAGTGGCGCGCGAGATCAAACGCCTTGCCCAAGAACAGGGCGTCGCAGACCGGGTCCATTTTGTGCGCGGCGGCAAGTTGGCAGCCTTGCTCAATCACGCGCGAAGTGCGGTCACGGTAAACTCTACTGCCGCACAACAGGCATTGTGGCGCGGATTGCCGCTAAAAACCTTTGGTGCAGCCGTTTATGCCAAACCCGAATTTGTCTCGGTGCAAAGCCTGCCTGATTTTTTCAGCCATCCCACACGCCCTGACAGCCGCGCTTATCGCGATTATCGCCACTATTTGCTTGAATCGAGCCAGGTGCCAGGTGGGTTCTATTCCTCTCTTGGCCGGCGCGAATTACTGCGTCAGGTCGTGGATATGATGCTGCAAACCGAAGATCCCTATGATGCGCTAAGCGCAGGAAACGCGGCCCCACGGCAACAGTTGCGGGTTGTTAAGTGAACAAATCGAAACAATAAAGCAATCGGTACTGGCATTTTCGCCATTCTTTGGGTAGTTTGTAAAAAAACTTGAGGCAAATCCACCTAAAGGAGCCCGGGCAGTGCAGAAAAATTTGACAGGAGGGGTGAAAACCCTTGCCGTTTTGGCGCTTGTTTGCGCCGTTGGCGCGTGCGGCCTTCCAAGGTCTGGTCCCAACAAAGCAGAAATATACAAAGGATCGGTCCTAAAAGAAGGCGACGCCTTTATCGTGTCGGTCAATTCACGGGTGACCCGCGCGACTTCAGTGGTTCCGGCCTATGGCTTTTCTTCTAATTTCCGCAATGCGGGGGTTATCGGTTCGGACAGCATCGCGCCCGGAGATATTTTGGGTTTGACGATCTTTGAAAACGTCAAGGATGATCCACTGTTGGGCAACACCGGCCAGCGGGTATCGACCTTGACCGAAATTCAAGTCGGCGGAGACGGGATGATTTTCGTCCCCTACGCAGGCAAGATCAAAGCGGCAGGGCAATCGCCTGACGGTCTGCGCCGGATTATCACCAAAAAGCTGGATACTCAAACGCCGGACCCACAGGTTTCGGTGCAGCGCGTGGCGGGCGACGGATCGACGGTCAGCGTATCCGGCTTTGCCGGTGCCCAAGGGATCTTTGCGATTGAGCGCCCGACGCGCACTTTGACCGCAATGCTCGCCCATGCAGGTGGCGTTTCGATTGAACCTGAGACCGCGATCATTCGGGTGACGCGCGGCGGGCAAACGGGTCAGATTTGGGTGCAAGATCTCTACGCAAACCCCGGTTTGGACATTGCCTTGCGCCCCGGCGACAAAATCGTGGTGGAACGGGATGACCGGGCCTTTACCGCACTTGGCGCGACGGGTGCTCAAAACCGCGTGACGTTTATCAGCCAGACACTTTCTGCCATTGAGGCAATTGCGATTGTTGGCGGGCTGAACACTGCGTCGGCCGACCCGACTGGCGTGTTTGTCTTCCGCAATGAACCCGCAGAGATTGCGAATGCCGTCTTGGGTCGCACCGACCTGACCGGCGATCAGCGTATGGTCTATGTCTTGGACCTGACGCAGCCGACGGGCATGTTCGAAGCTCGCGACTTTGCGATCCGTGATGGCGACACAGTCTACGTCACCGAAGCACCATTTGTTCAATGGAACAAAACCCTGTCTGCGATCACAGGGACATCGGGTGCTGCCGCATCGTTGGGTAACGTTGCTTCGGGTGGTTGATCGTTAAGTGATTGATTACAAAGTCATGGAGAAGGCCGCCGAGGGAAACCCTCAGCGGCTTTTTTTCTACAATGGCGGTTTCTGGTCGCAAAATGGTCTGCGTCAAGTATTGGTCGCGGCGGG
Organism: Rhodobacterales bacterium; assembly: GCA_013298675.1. Taxonomy (GTDB): domain Bacteria; phylum Pseudomonadota; class Alphaproteobacteria; order Rhodobacterales; family Rhodobacteraceae; genus JAAFU01. The sequence continues at coordinate 9,616 of JAAFIJ010000028.1, forward strand.
ATATACGTTGCACGTAGGGGTGCCGGCACAAACGGACGCGGTCGTCGTTTGGGGGCACTCGCCAACGGCGTTGCGCGGGGAGAGGATGGCTCGGGCAAAGGGTGTGCCGCTGATCCGCGTTGAAGATGCGTTCCTGCGGTCGATCTTTCCCGGCCGCAAAGGCGAGGCCCCTCTTGGTGTGCTGATTGATGATGATGCAGTCCACTATGACAGCAGCCACCCGTCGGCGTTAGAGCAGTTGCTGGCACATCACCCCTTAGACGATTCGAACCTTTTGCAGCGTGCGCGCGATGGCATCAGCCGGATTCAGTCGCTTGATCTGTCAAAATACAACTTTCATGATCCTAATGTCGCTTTGCCAGCGCCCGGCTATGTCTTGGTGATTGACCAGACCAAAGGCGATGCATCGATCCCATATTCAGGCGCCAGCGCGCAGAGTTTTCAAGATATGCTCGGCGCGGCGATGGAGGAACACCCTGGCAAACGTATCGTCATCAAGACCCATCCCGAGGCAAACCTTGGTTTGCGCCAAGGCCATTTCGGGGAGAGGGACGCAAGCGCATTGGTGACGCTTTTGCAAGACAATGTGTCCCCATGGGGCCTGCTATCCGGGGCCATCGCGGTTTATACTGTTTCGTCGCAAATGGGGTTTGAGGCGATCCTCGCCGGCCACCGCCCACGGGTTTTTGGCCAACCTTTTTATGCAGGTTGGGGGCTAAGTGCAGATGAGGTTCCCGTCGCGCGCCGCCAGCGCAAGCTGACCAAGACACAACTGTTTGCCGCAGCGATGATCCTGGCACCCGTTTGGTTCGATCCCGTGCGCAAGTGCCGTTGCAGTTTTGAAGACGCGTTGCATCACCTTGAGGCCCGCGTTCGCGCCTTTCGTGAAGACGCGCCCGGATATGTGGCGACAGGAATGCGTTTGTGGAAACGTCGCTGGCTGCAAAAGTTTTACGGTCAGCGCCGGGCCATCATTTTTGCGGATCCGCCCGGCAGGGCCGTCGATATCTCTGGGGCAAAAGCGCGACCTCTGTTGATTTGGGGCCACAAACCCATTGCGGCAAGTAAGTCCGTCCAGCACGTCGAAGACGGGTTCCTCAGATCGCGCGGGTTGGGGGCAAATTTGGTGCCGCCGCTCAGTTTGGTCAAAGATGACTTGGGACTGTATTATGACCCGAGCCGCGAAAGCAGGTTGGAGCGGATGATTCAATCCCCGTTACCTGCTGGTGGCAAAGCGCGGGCAGAACGGTTGCGCGCGCAGATCATCGCGGCGGGTGTCAGTAAGTATAACCTTGACGCCTCTCCGCTGCCACCATTTGCCCCCGGCAAGTGCATTTTGGTCCCCGGACAGGTTGAAGATGATGCGTCCATCCTTTTGGGGACGGTTCAGGTGTGCACCAATTTGGAACTTCTAAAAACTGTCCGCGCGCAAAACCCGCAGGCAGTCGTTGTCTATAAACCCCACCCTGATGTCGAGGCTGGACTGCGCCCGGGTGCAATTGACCCACAGCTTTTGCAAGGGCTTGCAGATCATATCGCCATAAATGCGGACCCTATCGCCTTGATCCAAGCCTGCGACGAGGTTTGGACCATGACCTCTTTGCTCGGCTTTGAGGCGCTTTTGCGCGATAAGCCGGTGGTTTGTCTCGGCGCACCTTTCTACGCCGGTTGGGGGCTGACCAAAGATCTTGGAAGTGTTCCCACCCGGCGCCGTTTCGCACCCGATGGCCACCCCTTGCCGCGGCCAGAATTGGCATCATTGATCTATGCAACCCTGATCGCCTATCCGCGCTATTTCGATCCGATAACGCGCGCACCCTGCCCCCCAGAATCCATTCTGTATCGGTTGACAGAGGGCAAGCTTTCGCCCCAACCCCTGCCCTTGCGCCTTTTGGCGAAATTGCAGGGTCGACTTTCAACTTATGCGCATCTTTGGCGCTAGGTCATGCCTTGTAAGGCCCTAATAAATATAGCGGATCTGTTCGGTCCAATACCGCTCCATTCGCTTTAGCGACTGGTTCATATGCTCCAGTGCGGCAGTGTCGACAAGTCCACGCTTGGCCAAACCTTCGGCATGTTTGCCGAAGAGTTCAGACAACATTCCCCGTACTCTGCGCCCTTTTTCGGTCAGGCGGACGCGCACCGACCTTCGGTCAATATCGGAACGTTGATGGTGCATGTACCCAAGCTCAACCAGCTTTTTCAAATTGTAGCTGACGTTTGACCCTTGGTAATAGCCACGAGATTTCAACTCACCCGCGGTGACTTCATTTTCACCAATATTGAACAAAAGGAGGGCCTGAACAGAGTTGATTTCCAAAATCGCAACCCGCTCAAACTCATCCTTGATCACATCCAGCAACAGACGATGAAGCCGCTCCACCAGCGCCAGATTTTCGAGATACTCAGCCATCAGGGCGCGTTCAGACCCATCAAGCAACGGCGAATGAATTGTCATGTCCTACCTCTGCATAAACAATTTCTGGGTACAGATTCGGCACAAAACGCAAACATAAGGTAAACTATCCACGATTTTTGCGGAAATATTAGCGTCCCAACAGTCTATTTCGGGCAAAGATCCCAATTTCAGCGATCAAATCGGCCAATTCTTCAGGCGCGTCCGCTTGGCCCAGCACCCAAGGCAACAGGTCTTGATCATTTTCGTCCAGCATCCGATCATAGATCAAAAGCCGGGCTTCGGACATATTGGCCAGATTTGCATCGGCAAAAGGGCCAAGAACCAAGTCCATTTCTTTGGTCCCCCGCCGCCAGCTGCGCATTGTCATGCGCTTTCGTCGCGCCTCCGGCGTTTCCATGATTTGTGTCCCTTGATCCCTATTGCCGCAAAGCCTAGAACACGCTGCATCGCCTGACCAGTCCTTGGAGCATTTAATGGCCTTCTTGTCTGATACCCTCGCCCGCGTCAAACCGTCGCCGACGATTGCCGTGACCACCAAAGCGGCGGAACTCAAGGCCGCCGGACGTGATGTGATTGGGTTGGGTGCAGGCGAGCCAGATTTTGACACGCCTATCAACATCCGCGAGGCTGCCAAGCGCGCGATTGACGCGGGGCACACCCGCTATACGCCCGTGGATGGTATCCCGCAGTTGAAAAAGGCGATTTGCGCCAAGTTTCTGGCCGAAAACGGCCTGACCTATGCGCCCAACCAAATCAGCGTCGGCACGGGCGGCAAACAGATCTTGTATAACGCGCTGATGGCGACCTGTAATCCGGGGGACGAAGTGATCATCCCCGCGCCCTATTGGGTGAGCTATCCTGATATGGTCGAACTTGCTGGCGGCACGCCGGTGCCAGTTGTGGCGACCATTGCAACTGATTTCAAACTGACGCCCGCACAGTTAGAGGCGGCGATCACGCCCAAGACGAAGTGGTTCATCTTTAACTCGCCATCAAACCCGACAGGCGCTGGCTATACCCGCGCCGAATTGCGGGCCTTGTGCGACGTGTTGTTGCGCCATCCGCATGTCTGGATCATGTCGGACGATATGTATGAACATCTGGTCTTTGACGACTTTGAATTCACCACTCCTGCGCAGATCGAACCTGCGCTTTATGATCGTACACTAACTTGCAATGGCGTTTCAAAGTCTTATGCGATGACAGGGTGGCGCATCGGCTATGCAGGCGGGCCTGTGCATCTTATCAAGGCTATGGGCACGATCCAAAGCCAATCCACTTCTAACCCCTGCTCAGTGTCGCAATACGCAGCACTTGAGGCCCTGACTGGTCCGCAAGACTTTCTCGCGCCAAACCGCAAGCTGTTTGAACGGCGCCGGGATTTGGTGGTGGCCATGTTAAACGCAGCCCCCGGTCTGACCTGCCCCAAACCCGAAGGAGCGTTCTATGTGTACCCCGACATTGCGGGCTGCATCGGGAAAACCAGCGTCGCGGGCACCAAGATCACCAATGACGAGGTGTTTGCCACCGCTCTGCTGGAAGAAACCGGCGTCGCAGTGGTGTTCGGCGCGGCCTTCGGGCTATCGCCCAACTTCCGCGTCAGCTACGCTACGTCGGATGAAATTCTTCGCGAAGCCTGCACGCGCATCCAGACCTTTTGTGCAGCTTTACGGTAAGGAGTGCGATGTCAGCGAACCTTCCTGATTATTACTTCCGCATCCGCGAAAACGGCGCTGCGGTGTTTCGTGTTGATACCGAAAACCGTCAACGCCGTATCGACATGGAAGAGATTGCCACGGTTAACGTCAAGAATGGCAACATCAAATCGCATGGTGAACGTAAGCTGACTGCCGAAGAACAGGCGCTGATCAAACAGTGGATCGAAAAGCGCCAAGCAGTCCTAGCCGCGCGCGACGTCGATGACATTTTGCGCGCGGTTGACCATATGAACCTTGTGACCCAGTGGGTGCAATCCAAGGCAGACGATGCCCAAATCGACGAAGTTGCTGACGTTTTGTTGATGGCGATGCATGATTTGCGTTCGGTTTTGGTTCGCAAAAAGGCCGAGCGATTGATGGCGGATTCCCCCGAAACCAACGACTAACCATTGTGACTTGCCGCTTAGGTCACTTTGCGCCCCTCGCAAAAAACAAAGCGCGGCACCATTTCTGACGCCGCACTTTGTTAATCTTCCTTGGATAACACGGCCGATTTAGGCCGAAGCTTGGCGCATCCGTGCCAAAAACAATGGCAGCGCACCAATCGCCAAACCGCCCAAACCAACGGCCAAGGTGATATTGTCGAATGTCGGAATGGAATAAAGCCCGATAAACGTCATAAAAGCAGCACCCAAGAACGGCCAGACCACATGTGTTACTGCATCGCGGAAACCACCCGTAAGCATTGTACGGTAATGCCAGGCGCAGGCATAGCCTGCCAATGACATGTAAAAGCAAATCTGAATGCCAATTGCCAAGATCGAACTTTGCAAAATCGCACCAACCGACGGCATATAGCTGCTGGCGAATAGCAAGAATACGCCAAGCCCCCAGATCACCGCCGTTGCCACCCAAGGTGTTTGCCATTCGGGGTGAATCTTGGCATACCGCGTATGCAGCATGTTATCGCGCGCCATCGCAAACATGCTGCGGCTAAATTGCAAGATCTGTGTCTCGATAGTGCCAATGGTCGAAAGAATGGTCGACAGCACCGCAAGATAGGTCCACGGCGAATTGAACAACTTGTTTGCGATTGCATAAAGAACGTTTGTGTTGGCCTCTTCAATCTCGGCATCGGTGAGCACGATCAACACCACGATCATCATGATCACAAAGAACAAAATTAGGTTTACCATGGCCCAGAAGGCGCCCTCACCTGCGGGTGACGGGGCCCCATCTGCGGTTTCCTCACCAAGGTTCATCGTGACATCCCAGCCCCAATAAAAGAACACTGCGGTCAACGCGCCAGTGGCGAAAACCTCGGGTGTGAAGGCAAAAGGTGAAATCCAGTCCCAAGATGGCGGATGCGCGGGCTTGCCGCCGAATTGCCAGAACGCTGCAATAATCAGCGCAAAAATGATCACAGTCTCGATGACGGTCAGGATTAACTGAGCATAGCTTGCGTGCTTGATGCCCTTTGTGACAACTGCGGTCACAAGGGTTAGCCAAACTGCAGCGGTAAACGTCACCCATCCAGTGCTTTCAACCAGGTCGGGCGCGATCAGCACCAGCGTTGATGTCGCGGCAGGGATGGTCGCAGAGACCATGAACACCACAGAGGCCACCAACAAGCCCCAGCCCGCAAAAAACCCCCAAGTCGGGCCAAACACCGCGCCGACCCAAGCATAGGTAGCCCCGGCATGCGGG
>JAAFIJ010000280.1 GCA_013298675.1 Rhodobacterales bacterium
ATACCGCCCCTGCCCTCTGCTGACGAAATATGTCGAGGCTGGCTGGCTTGGCCGCAAGACACAACGCGGATTTTACGACTATCGCGGGGAAATCCCCGTTCCCACGAGGTAAAGGAGGATTGCGATGAAGGTGCTGGTGCCTGTCAAGCGTGTGATCGACTACAACGTGAAGGTTCGCGTCAAGGCGGACGGTTCCGGAGTCGACCTTGCCAACGTCAAGATGTCGATGAACCCCTTCGACGAAATTGCCGTCGAAGAGGCGATCCGTCTGAAGGAAAAGTGCGTGGCGACCGAAATTGTTGTCGTGTCCATCGGGGTCAAGCAGGCCCAGGAAACCCTGCGCACGGCCTTGGCGATGGGGGCGGACCGCGCCATTCTGATCGAGGCCGCGTCTGATGTTCACACCGATATCGAACCCCTTGCCGTGGCCAAGCTGCTGGCGGCGGTCGTGCGCGAAGAGGCCCCTGGCATGGTTCTTTGCGGCAAGCAGGCCATCGACAATGACATGAACGCCACCGGGCAGATGCTGTCGGCGCTGCTGGGCTGGAGTCAGGCGACCTTTGTGTCGGAGTTGAATATCGACGGCGACAAGGCCGTGGTGACGCGCGAAGTGGACGGCGGATTGCAGACCATTTCTGTGCAGATGCCGACGATTGTCACTGTCGATTTGCGCCTGAACGAGCCGCGCTATGCCAGCCTGCCCAACATCATGAAAGCCAAGGCCAAGCCCTTGGCCGTCAAGACCCCCGCCAATTACGGCGTGGATGTTGCGCCGCGTCTGAGCGTGGTGAAGACCGTTGAACCGGCGGGCCGCAAAAGCGGCATCAGGGTGGCTTCGGTTGACGAGCTGATTGCGAAACTCAAAGACGAAGCGGGGGTAATCTGATGACTGTTCTGTTGATTGCTGACGTAAACGACGGCGTTTTGGCAACCGATGCCGTGGCCAAATCACTTTCCGCCCTGGCTGGCCTCGGCGATGTGCATGTGCTGGTTGCAGGCACCGGCGGCGATGCCGCTGCCGCCAGTGCTGCCAGACTGGCTGGCGTTAAAAAGGTGTTGTTCGCTGATGACCACGCCTATTGCCACGGCATGGCGGAATCGACCGCCGCTTTGGTGGTAAGCCTTGCGGGCAACTACAGTCACATCTGCGGTGCCGCGACTGCGTTCAACAAGAACGTGCTGCCCCGCGTTGCGGCATTGCTGGACGTGATGGTGATTTCGGACACAACGGCGGTTATCGACGCCGACACCTTTGAACGCCCGATCTATGCGGGCAACGCTGTGCAAATCGTCAAGTCCAGCGACACGAAAAAGGTTTTCACCCTGCGCACGGCGACCTTTACAGCCGTCGTGGCAACGGGTTCCGCTGCGGTTGAAAAGATCGGCGGGCCGGGTGAGGCTGGGCTTTCAAGTTGGGTTGCAGACAAGGTGGCAGCCTCGGATCGTCCGGAACTGACCTCGGCAAAAGTGGTCGTGTCGGGCGGGCGTGGCGTTGGTTCGAAGGTCTCATTCGATCTGATCGAAGGACTGGCTGACAAATTGGGGGCCGCCGTGGGGGCAAGTCGCGCGGCGGTGGACAGTGGCTATGCGCCGAACGACTGGCAGGTCGGTCAGACCGGCAAGGTCGTTGCGCCGCAGCTTTATGTGGCCATCGGAATATCGGGTGCCATCCAGCATCTGGCGGGCATGAAAGACAGCAAGGTCATCGTGGCGATCAACAAGGACGAAGACGCGCCCATTTTTCAGGTGGCAGATTACGGATTTGTCGCCGATCTGTTCACCGCCGTGCCCGAATTGATCGGCAAGCTGTAGCCGTCAGCGCAAATGTCGCGGGCCGATCCGGCCCAACACCCCTTGCAAACTGCAGCGGGTGCAACCCATCCACGTGCCAAGAGGCAAAAAATGAACGCTCCTCTCTTCCGCGATTCCGTCGATGCTATGTTCCGTCGTGCCGCCAAGATCCTTGATTTGCCCCATGGGCTTGAGGAGAAAATCCGTGTGTGCAACTCGACCTATGTCGTGCGGTTCGGGGTGCGACTGCGCGGCGAGATTCAGACCTTTACCGGCTATCGCTCGGTCCATTCCGAACATATGGAACCGGTAAAGGGCGGCATCCGCTATGCGATGGACGTCAATCAGGACGAGGTCGAGGCGCTTGCGGCGTTGATGACCTATAAATGCGCCTTGGTGGAAACGCCTTTTGGCGGATCAAAAGGCGGTCTGTGTATTGATCCGCGGGCCTGGGAAGAGCATGAGCTGGAACAGATCACCCGGCGCTTTACCTATGAATTGGCCAAGCGCGGCCTTATCAGCCCCAGTCAGAACGTGCCTGCGCCGGACATGGGCACGGGCGAGCGTGAAATGGCATGGATGGCCGATCAATACGCGCGCATGTTCACGACCGATATCAACGCCCGGGCCTGTGTCACCGGCAAACCTCTGAGCGCGGGCGGAATTGTTGGCCGGGTCGAGGCCACCGGGCGTGGGCTGCAATACGCGTTGCGCGAGTTCTTTCGCCACCCCGAAGATGTGCAGATCGCGGGGCTAACGGGCAGTTTGCAAGGCAAGCGCATCGTCGTGCAGGGGCTAGGCAATGTCGGCAGCCACGTCGCGCGCTTTCTGTCGGAAGAGGATGGGTCAAGGATCATCTGCGTGATTGAACGTGACGGTGCAGTGTTCAATCCGGAGGGTCTGGACATCGAGGCGCTGGTTTTGCATTTGAAGAAAACTGGCGGCGTGGCAGGTTTTCCCGGGGGCAATTACAGCGCCGATGGGGCCACCGCACTGGAAACGGAATGTGACATCCTGATCCCCGCCGCGATGGAGGCGGCGATTCATGTCGGAAATGCCGATTCAATCCGTGCCCGACTGATCCTTGAGGCCGCCAATGGCCCGGTCACTGCCGAAGCGGATCAGATCCTTTGCGCACGCGGCGTTGTCATCATTCCAGATTTGTTCGCCAACGCGGGCGGTGTGACCGTTTCCTATTTCGAATGGGTCAAGAACCTTAGCCATATTCCCTTTGGCCGGATGCAACGTCGGCATGAAGAAGCCCGCAATCACATGTTGGTTGACGAACTGGAGGAACTGGCAGCGCAACTGAACGTGGGATGGACCTTGTCGGAAAGATTCAAGCAAGCGTTCCTGCGCGGCGCGGATGAATTGGAACTGGTCCGGTCGGGGTTGGATGACACGATGCGCACGGCCTACCAATCCATGCGCGCCCTTTGGCACAGCGATCCGCGTGTGACAGATCTACGTATGGCGGCCTATTGCATTTCCATTGGTCGCGTTGCCGAGGCTTACAGGTCCAAGGGGCTCTGACGAAAATCGCCGGAAAACGGAATTTTGGCAAGCAGGAGGCGTCACCCTTGCCTGCACCTCACCCAGCCGAAAATCTGACACTGGTCGAGTTCAATGCCTGATGTCGCGTAGCCCTTAAATGGGGTCATCCTCAATCTGTTTGTCACAGTTTGGCTAGGCGTCGCAGACTGAAGGGATTAGGTCGTGTCTTCGAAGAAGCATTGGGCACCAAGCGACAGTGTGGAGGTGGGTGAGATCCGCAAGTCTGAAACGGGCGCTTGGGTCGTATCAGGCAGATTGGCTCCGAATGGAAATTGCCCTGAGTGCGGTACGCCCTCACGGCAACTACATGGTTGGAGGCGGCGACGGATTGAGGACTTTCCCGCTCAGGGCCAAGCGGTTTGGGTAGCGCTCAGTGTCTGCCGATGGCGATGTTTGAACTTGGACTGCAG
>JAAFIJ010000281.1 GCA_013298675.1 Rhodobacterales bacterium
GTTTTGCTTTTCAGCGGAACGGTAAAACCGATGCCTGCCTCAAACGGGTCGGTCTGGTCGGAAAAATCGTAGCCTGCGAAAATCAACCCAGCCTCGATACGCACCATATCAAGGGCTGCAAGCCCCATCGGGCGCAGGCCAAGGTCATCGCCATTGGACCAAACCGCATCGTAGACTGCGGACCCGTCTTTGGGGTGGCAAAACACTTCAAACCCCAGCTCACCCGTATAGCCAGTACGTGACACCACCACCGGCGCGCCGTCAGGTCCGCCCAAACGGCCAATGGTGAATCTGAACCAACCAAGCTCTTCGATGCTGGGTTGGTGCGGGGGCGTCCAGATCGCGCGGCGCATGATCTCGCGGCTGTTTGGTCCCTGAACGGCAAGATTGTGCAACTGATCAGTCGAGCCCCGGACCATCACCTTGAGCCCCAGCTTTTGGGCCAGATCACGCAGCCAGATGCCGCCGAAATCATCGCCACCAATCCAGCGAAAGTTGTCGCGGCCAAGGCGGTAAAGCGTTCCGTCGTCAATCATGCCGCCGTGTTCATAGCACATGGCAGAATAGACAACCTGACCGACTGACAGCTTTTTGACGTCGCGGGTCAAGGCGTATTGCATCAGTGCTTCGGCATCAGGCCCGGTCACTTCAAATTTGCGCAGGGGCGACAAATCCAGTGCGACGGCCTTTTGTCGGCAGGCCCAGTATTCCTCTATCGCGCCGTTTTGGCTGTAGACTTGCGGCAGCCAATAACCCTTGTATTCGACCACATTACGGGTTTTTTCCGCAATGCGCGCATGAAAGGCGGTTTCCTTGGTCATCTGTAATTCCGAATCTGGGGTGGGGCGGTAGGCGATCGACCGCTGGAAAGGTTCTGAACCCGCATAAGTGCGCACATGAATATCGGACAAATACCAGCCGTTCGCAGGCGACGTATCATCCGGGCAGGCCGAGTTGACGCACACAATATCGGTCAGCGCGCGAAACAGAACATAGTCGCCGGGGCGCGACCACGGCTCATCCGATATCAGCACCCCATGCGCATCAATATTGGTGTTGAAAAACAGATTGACGGCCATCCAACCGGGGCGGGCCCTGACGCCATGCGGCGCGAGTGCAGCGTTGAAGTTGTCGGAACAATTCACATGGCCGGGATAGCCGATATCGTCATAATATTTTGACGCACAGGCCATCGCAAAGGCGTCATGGCGTCCGACCGTATCTTGCACAACCTCAACCAGCGGCAACCAGTCTTGGTCGTAGTATTTTGCATGCAAACCCGGCATCGAATAGGCGTGGCCCATCAGCGTGCGCGACGTGGTCACATCCAGCGCGTGCTCTAGACCTTTATCCAACTTTCGTGCCGAAAAGCATTGAAAATCGGTGCACTGTCGGCCTGCGACATCGATGATCTGAATGTAGTCTCCGGCCTTTACAAAATAGGATTCCGCTGTCGCAGATTTGACCCGCAGGTCCATGGTTGGTGTGGCCAAGGGGTCGGGCAGTTGAAAGTCTTGGGGTTTGAGAACCGCTGATCGCTGCACTCTGACCGAAATGGGCGTCACTGTATCTTGATTGTCTGGCGACATTGCGCCGCCCGGAGCAGCGATGATCAACACGCCGTCGCGGGTGATGGTAAAGCTTTCAGCACTGCCTGCGACCGATGTTTCACCAAAGCACGCGACACACCGCGCGTCTGCCAGATCAATACCGCGCCGTTCAATTCCCAAGCGCAAGCCTGCAAGGCCCTCGCCGTTTGCTTCCGACAAAAGCAGGCGCAGACCGTCGGCGGGCGCGTTGTCTCGCGTTCCCAGAATGCCCGGATCAATCTTGCCTTTGGAATCCGCTGCAACCAATTCGGCGCGTTGCCCGCCTTGAGCATTGATGACAGTGACGATATCAGCAATATTGACAGGGATAAGCCAAGCGCCACCACCCGGCACTTCAAACCTCTCCAGCCCCGTTTGTGCCGCCAAAGGAGGCGTGACGATCTGGCTTGGGCGCGGCGGTCCTGATGTGACACTTGGGTAGTTTGTATCGAGCATTGGCCTCACCTGATTTGCATGAATGGCAAATTTGTTTAACGAGAAGAATATCGTGATGCGGAAAATTCGCAAGCAGATTGCAGCGCAATCTTAAGTCAACACCGCCTGATAAGGGGCTAGAATGCAGTCTTTGATACTTGGATTGGCGGCAGCCCTTTTGTGGGGGATGCATGACTTTACGGTGCGGCGGGTCGCGGCTGTTGCCAATGCGGCTGCGCTGTTTTTGGTGGTCCTTGGGGCAGGGACCGTTCTGCTTGCGCCATTTGCCTTCGTTGCCGCCGATTGGGGCGCGTTTACGCCTGGTTTGATTGGGTTCTGCATGATCACGGGTTTGATTTATGCGCTGGGGGTCTATTCCTTGTTTTGCGCCTTTGCGATTGGGCCGGTTCGGTTGGTTGCGCCCATTTGCGGCGCTTATCCAGTTCTGTCCGTTGGCTTTGCAATGCTACAGGGCCGACAGGTTGACCCGTTGGCTTGGCTTGCAGTCTTTGCGGTTTTGGCAGGGATTACGGTGATGGCCCAAGGCGAAAGTGTCGTCGATCCTGATGCTTTGGACGCAAACAAAACCAAGGCTGTCATGTGGTCTATCGCTGCCGCATTTGGCTTTGCCGTCAGCTTTGGCATGTTGCACAGCGCAGGCCAACAAGCCCCAGATCTGGCAGTGGCCTTGATCGCGCGCTGTACAGGATTTTGCGGCGTTCTTTGGTGGGTCCTAAGGCAACGTATTGCTTTGAAGCCTGCTTTCGTAATTTGGCCCACACTGCTGTTGATGGGGGCGTTGGATGTGGGCGGCATGATTGCCGTCACTGCGGCCGGTGCGTTTGAGCGCCCTGAATTTGCAGCCGTGACATCATCGTGCTTTGGGCTTGTCACCATATTGATGGCTTGGCGCTTTTTGGGCGAACGTTTGAGCGCCCTTCAATGCATCGGGGCTGCAATTGTTTTCAGTGGAATCGTCGTTTTGGGTCTGGTCTGAAATGAACACCTGAATGTCGGGAATGAATGTATCACAGGGGCTGGTTCAAGGCATATTCCGCTCAAGGTCAAAGTAAGGACGCAGCACATGCGCTACTCAGGTTTACGTGTCATCGCCGAGGCCCTGAGCGGGCATAAAGGATGGACCCCGGCATGGCGTGATCCTGAACCGCAGGCGCATTACGACTATATCATTGTGGGAGGTGGGGGGCACGGGCTTGCCACTGCCTATTACTTGGCCAAAGAATTTTCCCAAGCCCGCATCGCGGTGCTGGAAAAAGGGTGGATCGGGGGCGGAAACGTTGGCCGCAACACCACGATCGTAAGGTCGAACTATCTGTTGGACGGCAACCAGCCTTTCTACGAATTTTCGATGAAGCTCTGGGAAGGGCTGGAACAGGACTTCAACTATAACGCGATGGTGTCGCAGCGCGGCATCATCAATCTGTTTCACACCGATGCGCAGCGCGACGCCTATACCCGTCGTGGCAATGCAATGATCATGCACGGTGCTGATGCGGAATTGCTGAACCGCGACCAAGTGCGCGCGATGTATCCCTATCTGAACTTTGACTCCGCGCGCTTTCCGATCAAAGGCGCACTGATGCAGCGCCGGGGCGGCACTGTGCGCCATGATGCGGTCGCTTGGGGCTATGCACGCGGCGCCGACAGCCGCGGCGTTGATATCATTCAAAACTGTGAAGTTTTGGGGATGAAGATTGAAAACGGCCGAA
>JAAFIJ010000282.1 GCA_013298675.1 Rhodobacterales bacterium
CGTGGAGTTGGTGTGAGACGACCTTACTGTGTTCATAAATCCGCCCACCCAGCCGTTCAAACTCGCGCGCCAAACCGCGTAAATAGTTCAACGGATGGATGTGAAATGCCTGAACATCGCGCAGACCGTGAACATAGCGCCGGGTCGATAGTTTTTCTTCAATCGCGGACTGGTCGAGATAGTCAAAGACATACCCGAACTGCTTTGCAAAACTGTCGGCATACGCCTTAATGTCATCGGCCTGATCAAAGCGGCGCAAGTTCAAAAGACCACTAACCGGGGCTGCATCGGCCAGACCAAGGGTCTGAATATTGGCGCGCAGTGTTTCCACACCTTCGATGGTTAAGCGGTGCAACGCGGTTGCAGCCTGCGACCCCACCTTGCGTGCTATGGCATCGCCGTCGCACGCAAAGGCAGGCGATACAATACCCCCATTGCGCCCTGACGCACCCCAACCAATGTGCTTGGCCTCAAGGATGATCACTGACACTTGGCGACGGGCCAATTCAAGACCAGTGTTCAGCGCAGCCAGGCCACCCCCGACAATCGCCACTTGGCACGATTGCGCATCTTGCGCCGCCGGGCGTACCGCCCGATCCGTTTGGGTGTCGCTATAATACGTACGCAGACATTCGCGCATTAAGCGTCCAGTTCAATCCAGACTGGAACATGATCTGATGGCTTGTCGCCTGCACGCACTGCCTTGTCGATTTGACAATCTTTAAGCAAATCTGCGGCTTGTGCAGACAAAAGCAAATGGTCGATGCGAATACCGTTGTTGCGCTCCCATGCACCGGCTTGATAATCCCAGAACGAATAATGTCCTGGTGCGGGTTGTTTGGCGCGGAAAGCATCCGTCAAGCCAAGGTTCACAATCCGGCGATAGGCCTCGCGGCTTTGCGGCAGATAGAGCGCATCATTGATCCATGCTTCAGGTTTCGCAGCGTCTTGCGCCTGCGGGATCACGTTGTAATCCCCGCAAAACACCAACGGTTCCTCTGTCGTCAGCAGTTGCTGTACGCGGTGGTGCATCCGCTCCATCCAGCCAAGTTTGTAGTCATATTTGGGGCCGGGCACAGGGTTGCCGTTGGGCAAATACAATCCGCATACGCGAATGGCACGGGTGCCGATGACCGTCGCCTCTATCCAGCGCGCTTGTTCGTCCGAGGGGTCACCGGGCAAGCCGCGGGCGACATCTTCTAGCGGCAGTTTGGACAAGATCGCCACACCATTGAACGCCTTCATCCCGTGCGTTTCAACGTGGTATCCCATGTCTTGGAACAACTCTCGCGGAAACGCCTCATCAACCGATTTGATTTCTTGCAAACACACCACGTCTGGTTTTGCTTGCGCCAACCAAGCGGGCAATGCCTCTATCCGGGCTTTGATACCGTTGATGTTGAATGTTGCGATTTTCATCTGCGGCCCCTTTGAGTTGCCCTTGTTTTAGGGGCAGGGCGCGTTCAGAACAAGCCTAGACCGTTGCCAGCCACATCACATCCAGCGCATCAATCTTTGCGGGATCAAACCGGTCAAGTTCTTCCCAGTACCTCCCAGAGGGCGAGATATAGTTCAGGTCTGCCTCGTAGCGCAGTGCGGCCTCGGCCATGACCGGATCGAATCTGGGCAAGTTAGTGGCACTTTCCATCCCGCGCGGAAAAATCAATCTCGACGGGCCTTGCGACAGGTTGATCATCGCGCATCCCTGCTTTGCCGCCAGCACCATCAACCGCGCGGATTTGGCCTCTAGGCTGCGCAAAGTGATGTCGTCGCGCAAAGGATCGGGCGAACCCGCACCATAAAAATGGGTGGCGGCGCCAGCGGGGTAATGCATATCGCAACCAAACATCGCGATCACAGTTGGGCGCAAGACAGCAAGTGCCCAATATGCCGCCGTGTAAGCCATCGTCGCACCGGCATAAACAAAGCCGCCATAGGCATTTTGAGCCGGCACGAATTCAGCTTCGGTTACCAAGTGCTGGCCATCATTGGCGACAGGGCGCCGTTCGACTGCAAAGTCCCACGGAAATATCGCATAGTCCCAATCAGGGCGAATGCGGTGGGCGTTGTTGATCGCCACAATGGCATCGAAACCATCGCGGGACCAACCGGCAGCTTGTACAGCGATCGGTGCAGAACCAAGAATTAAGACGACGCTCACGGTAAATCCTTCTTTTCCCAACGATAAGGTAAGCCGGGACGAAGGCCGAACTTACATCGAAAACGACGTTCCGCAGCCACAAGAGCTGCTGGCATTCGGGTTTTCGATCACAAAGCGCGCGCCGATCAATTCGTCGGTGAAGTCAATGGTGGCGTTTTGCAAAAAGGGCAGGGATATCTGATCGATCAACACCATCAACCCGTTCTTTTGAATGATCAAATCATCAACGGCAGGCTCATCAAGGCGGATATCGTATTGAAAACCTGAACAACCGCCGCCATCCACCGCAACCCGCAGCGCCTTGGACTCACCCGTCAGTTCCCCGATTTCAGCAAGCCGATCAAAGGCGCGGTCGGTCACTTTGGGCGGCAAGGTCAGGTTCATGGCTTTTTCCTATCCAGTCGGGACGTAAAGCGAATATAGGTGTCGACAACAAAGAGAACAAGAACGGCAGAATCGATGCTTGCAGCTTATGCAACCCAACCCGAAAATTCGCGAGGACGGCTTTTCAAGGAAAGCATCTCGTCGTTTCGCACGCCATTTCAGCGTGACCGCGATCGGATTATCCACTCTTCGGCCTTTCGCAGACTAAAGCACAAAACCCAAGTGTTTGTCGAACACGAAGGCGACTATTACCGCACCCGTCTGACCCATTCCATAGAGGTAGCCCAAGTCGCCCGCACCATTGCAGGCGTTCTGGGTCTGAACACTGATCTGGCAGAGGCAATCGCACTGGCCCATGATCTGGGACACACGCCTTTTGGCCACACAGGCGAGGACGCGTTGGGAGAGTTGATGGCACCCTACGGCGGGTTCGATCACAACGCCCAAGCGCTGCGCATTGTCACGCGGTTAGAGCGGCACTATGCCGATTTTGATGGGCTTAACCTGACATGGGAAACCTTGGAGGGGATCGCCAAACACAACGGCCCTGTGACGGGCGAATTGCCCTATGCGCTGGCCGACGTGAACGCCATGTGGGACCTTGAACTGCACACCTATGCCAGCGCCGAGGCGCAGGTGGCCGCGATCGCTGATGATGTGGCCTATTCGCACCACGATTTACATGACGGGTTGCGATCAGGTTTGTTTAGCGATGACGATCTGATGCAACTGCCGGTGACTGGCCCTGCCTATGCAGAGGTTGACGCGCTCTACCCTGGGTTAGAGAAGATGCGCCGCCGACACGAAGCATTGCGACGTGTTTTCGGGCGAATGGTGGACGATGTGATCTCAGTGGCCCAAGGGCGTCTGCAAGCGGCTCAGCCCAAATCGGTCGAAGAAGTCCGCGCCATGGGGTTGACCGTGATCCGCTTCTCCAAGCCTTTGTTTCAAGAGCTTAAGGCGATCCGTGCGTTCTTGTTCACCCGGATGTACCGCGCCCCGAGTGTGATGAAGGAACGCGCCCGCGTAACGCTCGTCGTGAATGGCCTATTCCCGTTGTTCATGAACCATCCCGAGCATCTGCCCCAAGAATGGCTGGATGACATCAAATTAGCGAAAACAGATGTCGATTTGGCGCGGAT
>JAAFIJ010000283.1 GCA_013298675.1 Rhodobacterales bacterium
GTTCAGGATTTTCAAAGGCCGCGACCCCAAGCGTGCCACCCTGTAAAGCGTCGATATAAAACCGATCAACACAATAGATGTGGTTCATGGTGGCGCGCAAACTGGGGAAAAAGCTGTCGCGCGGCGCCTGCCACTCACCCTTTTGCAACCCTGCCAAGGCAATTTGCAAGCGGCGGTTGGCCAACAAGTTGTTGCGGGCAAGTTGACGATACGGGCGAAGCGGATCTGACATGGGTGCAGTGTGTCGGCTGTTACGCTGGTCGTCAACGGGATTGGGACGGCCAGTGCTGCGCAAGATCTGCTTGAGGGTTTAAAACACCGCAGAGGCAAGATTTTTTACCTCGACTAAAGCCTAACTCTATGGTCCACATCACACAATTGCTTGCGCGGTTGTTTGAAGAGGACCATTTGATGTTTGAAGCCGCCGTGAATGGATATTTCATTTCGATCAGCCTGATCTTGGCCATCGGGGCGCAAAATGCCTTTGTCCTTCGTCAAGGTATTCGGCGCGAACATGTGGCGGCGACGGTGGCTGTTTGCGCGCTGTCGGATGCCATTTTGATTGCCGCTGGAGTGGCGGGGTTTGGCTTTGTTTCTGCGCGCGTTCCGTGGCTTGGCGATGCAATGCGCTGGGGTGGCGTGCTGTTCTTGTTGGTCTATGGTGCGTTGCGGTTTCGGGCCGCGATGCAGGGTGGAGAGGCGTTGAAACCTAGCGCAGGGCAATCCGCATCGCTGCTGTCAGTGGTGACGACCTGTCTTGTTCTGACATGGGCAAATCCGCATGTGTATCTGGACACGGTTGTGTTGATCGGGTCAATCGCGGCACAGTATGATCCGCACCGGTTGGCCTTTGGCGTGGCTGCGGCCTTGGGTTCGCTCAGTTTTTTCACGGCTTTGGGCTACGGCGCGCGGTTGTTGGCACCGGTGTTTGCCAAACCTAAGGCATGGGTGGTTCTAGAACTGATCGTCGGGGTGACGATGTGGGCTATAGCGGCGGGGCTTGCCTTTGGCGGTTGAACTGGCTTTGGTGCGCGCATGACAGCAGTGGGAAAACCGAACCGACCGATCGAGGCTGTGCTCTGGATGGTCGCTTCTGGCCTGTCTTTTGTGGGCGTCAACTGGATCGTGCGGTATTTGGGGCCGGTGTTGCCTTCGGCGCAGTCGGCCTTCTTGCGATTTTTCTTTGGATTGGTGTTTCTATTGCCCGTGCTGCCACGCCTTTGGCGGGCGGGACTTCCGCAAGGCACCGGCACAATTTTCGTTTGGCGTGGGGTGGCACATACGGCGGCCGTGTTGTTTTGGTTCTATGCGATGGCACGCATTCCTGTCGCCCATGCGACTGCGATTGGCTATCTTAGTCCGGTTCTTGTGCTTGTCGCCTCGGCCTTGTTAATGGGCGAAGGTATGACCTCGCGCCGTTTGGTCGCGGTGGGAGTGGCCTTTTGTGGTGCTTTGGTGGTGCTGCGTCCGGGTGGCCAAGAGATCAGCCTTGGTCATTTTGCGCAAATCGGGGCCGCCACTTTTTTCGCCATAAGCTATCTTTTTGCCAAACGATTGACCGGGATCGCCCCAGCCTTGCTGATCGTGGCGATGATGTCGGTGACGGTGACTCTGGGCCTTGCGCCCATCGCTTGGGTCGTTTGGGTGCCTGTCACTGCATCCCAAATGGCTTGGCTCGCCGTGGTGGCGGTTTTGGCGACGCTTGGCCATTATCTGATGACGCGCGCCTTTGCGGCCGCACCTTTGGCCGTGACCCAACCCGTGGTCTTCCTACAACTGATTTGGGCATCAACGCTGGGTGCGCTGCAATTTAACGAGCCGGTGGATATTTGGGTGTTGATCGGTGGTGCGATGATCGTTGGCGCAATTTCATGGTCGGCGTGGTCGGATAGGCGAAACGATCCGTCGCAAGATGTTCAGGGACCGCTGAGCAATAGTCAAACCTAGCAGCGTTCGCAGCGGTCGGGGACTGTTAAGGCTGGTTTCATACCAATGGCCTTCACAGCGATTTGCGGAGGTTCGCATGCCCGACACTTCACCCATCCTATCTTTGCCCTACATCCTGCCTGCACAGGCACAAAAGCATGTGACCCATAATGAGGCGATCCGGGCATTGGATGTGATGGTCCAGCTATCGGTTCAGGACCGAAACCTAAGCGCGCCGCCGTTGACCCCGGTTCAGGGCCAAAGGCACATCGTGGCAGCAGGGGCCAGTGGTTTGTGGTTAGGGCAGGCGGGCAAGGTCGCGATGTTTGCCGATGGTTATTGGTCGTTTTATCAACCGCTGACGGGGTGGCGGGCCCATATCGTTGCTGAAGCCGCTGTTGCGGCGTTTGATGGGACGGTTTGGAAATCCCCAGCCGAGCAACCCTTGGTGGTTCAGCGTTTGGGCGTTTCTGCTACGCCTGATGCCACCAATCGCTTGTCGGTCAGTGCGGATGCCACGCTTTTGAACAATGCAGGGGCGGGCCATCAGTTAAAGCTGAACAAAGCGGCCTCCAGTGACACAGCAAGTCTGCTGTTTCAGACGGGCTTTTCCGGTCGCGCGGAAATGGGAACGTCGGGGTCGGACAACTTTTCCATCAAGGTAAGCCCGAACGGTAGTACCTTTTACTCTGCGCTCAGCGTGGATGCGGCTACGGGTCGGGTCAGCCTGCCGCAAGTGGCGATCCTTGGCGGACAGGCGAGTGACCCTGCCGGCCCCAGCAACGGCATGATGTGGCTGAACACAACCTCGGGTCAGATCAAGGTGCAGTCTGCGGGAGCAACGGTGGTTTTGGCAACGGGCGGCGGTGCGGGTGTGAGCGACGGCGACAAAGGTGACGTCACAGTGTCAGGGACTGGCACGGTTTGGACGGTTGACGCAGGTGTTGTGACAAACGCAAAACTGGCGACGGTGGCCACAAGCACCATCAAAGGGCGCAGCACGGCAGGCAGCGGCGCGCCAGAAGATCTGACTGCGACCCAAGTTCGTACCCTGATCAACGTGGCCAATGGCGCGAACAACTATGTTCACCCGAACCATAGCGGCGAGGTGACTTCTACGGCCGATGGGGCGACGGTGATCGCCGCAGGCGTGGTCAGCAATGCCAAACTGACAACCGTTTCGACGGCAACCTTTAAGGGGCGTGTCACTGCAGGCACTGGTGCGCCAGAGGACCTGACCGGCGTGCAAGCCGCAACCTTATTGCCCGCGTTCAATGCGACCGACAAAGGTTTGGCCCCAGCTTCTGGTGGCGGGACGACAACATTCTTGCGGGCAGATGGCACTTGGGCTGTGCCTGCGGGTGGTGGTGGCGTCACCGACGGTGACAAAGGCGACATCACCGTTTCGGGTGGAGGCACCGTCTGGTCGATCGACCCCGCCTCGGTGTCGCTAACTGCGATGGCCAACCTGTCTACAGCGACCATCATCGGTCGCACCACAGCCGGAACGGGCACTCCCGAGGCACTTTCGGCCGCAACCGCGCGTGCCCTTTTGGGCTTGGCAGAGCCTGAGACGCTTTTGCCTGCTGCTGGCGAATACATGCTGACGACGGCTGCAGGCGGGGGCACAACAACGGGTACTTCTGGCGGTGCTGCCAACCGGTTTGAATTGTTTCCTTATCTGTCGCCCGGATATGTCTCAATTGATCAGGTTGCCATCAACTGCACCACCATGTTGGCGGCGGCTCAGGC
>JAAFIJ010000284.1 GCA_013298675.1 Rhodobacterales bacterium
GCGCCCGCACTTGATGCAGTCGTCCTGGCTGATCTTTGCCTTGGTCACATAGTTCAGGTTCAGGAATTGCCAATCCGTGACATTGGGAACCGCGCGTCCGATCAGGTCTGACGTGGCGGTCATTCCTTTTTCGTCCATGTATTGCGACAGACCTGAAATCATCTCTTGCACAATTTTAAAGCCATAGGTCATCACAGCAGTACAGACCTGTACATTGCCCGCCCCAAGCGCCATGAACTCTGCAGCATCGCGCCAAGTGGTCACCCCACCAATACCAGAGATCGGCAATCCCTGCGTTTCGCGGCTGCGCGCAATCTCGGCCACCATGTTCAACGCAATGGGTTTGACCGCGGGGCCGCAATAGCCGCCATGGGTGCCTTTGCCGTCGATCATCGGCTCTGGCGCAAAGCTGTCAAGGTTCACCGAGGTGATCGAGTTGATCGTGTTAATCAAGGAAACCGCATCCGCGCCACCCCGCTTTGCCGCCTCAGCGGGTTTGCGGATGTCGCTGATGTTCGGCGTCAATTTCACAATCACTGGCATGCGGGTGTGCATTTTGCACCAGCGCGTGATCATTTCGATGTATTCAGGCACCTGACCAACCGCGCCCCCCATGCCGCGTTCAGCCATGCCATGCGGGCAACCAAAATTCAGTTCCACCCCGTCCGCTTCGGTATCTTCTATGCGGTACAGGATATCTTTCCACGACTCCTCGTCGCATGGCACCATTAAAGAGATCACCAAGGCCCGGTCGCGCCATTTGCGCTTAACCATCTTGATCTCATCAATGTTGATCTGCAACGGACGGTCGGTGATCAATTCGATGTTGTTCAGACCCAGCAACCGCCGATCAGCGCCCCAAATTGCGCCGTAGCGCGGGCCTGAAACGTTCACAACGGGGGGGCCTTCGGACCCCAGGGTTTTCCACACCACACCACCCCAGCCCGCCTCAAACGCGCGCTCGACGTTATATGCTTTGTCGGTTGGTGGCGCAGAAGCCAGCCAAAAAGGGTTAGGTGATTTGATGCCGACGAAATTGGTTGTTAGATTTGCCATGATTTCCCCCTTACGCCGTCAAACTTGCATGAATGGCCTCAGCCGCGTCGCGCCCTTGGGCGACAGCGGTGACCGTCAAATCTTCGCCGCCCGTCGCACAGTCGCCACCCGCCCAAACCCGGCCAGCGCGCTGCACCAGTTTTGAACCATCCTGCGCTATCGGGGCCGCAACCAATGTTTGACCGATGGCCTTGAACACCTGATCAGCGGGCAAGGTAAAGGTGTCGTTCGTCAGCTTTAAACCTGTCGCACCTTCGGCCGTATAGGCAAACTCTACCGCTGTGACATTGCCCGTTCCGATGATTTGGGTCGGCGCGGCACCATAAATGATCCGCACACCCGCACCCGTGGCATGGTCTTGTTCATAGCCAGACGCGCTCATCTTATCTTTTCCACGCCGGTAGACCATCGTGACAGACTGCGCGCCCAGCAGCTTTGACTGAACGGCAGCGTCGACGGCCGTCATGCCGCCGCCGATCACCACCACATCACGCCCCAGCGCAACTGTCGATTTATCCTGTGCCTGCCGCAATTCAGCAATGAAATCGACGGCATTGCGCACACCGTCCAGATCCTCACCTGCCACGCGGAGCGCATTCACACCGCCGAGCCCGATGCCCAAAAAGACAGCGTCAAAGGTGGATTGCAGTTGATCGAGGGTGATATCTTGGCCAAGTTCCATGCCAGTTTTGACCGTGATCCCACCAATTTTAAGCAGCCAGTCCACTTCTCGTGCCGCAAATTCGTCTGCGGTTTTGTAGGTGGCAATTCCGTATTCATTCAGACCGCCCGCTTTGGCACGCCGGTCAAACACCGTGATCTCATGGCCCTTCAACGCCAAGCGATGCGCGCATGCCAGACCGGCCGGCCCAGCCCCAACAACGGCAATCCGCTTGCCTGTTGTCGCGGCACGCGTAAAGGGGTGAATACCCTTATCCATCAGGCTGTCGGTGGCAAAACGCTGCAGGCGCCCAATTTCAACCGGCTTGCCCTCAGCCACCTCGCGCACGCAAACCTCTTCACACAGTTGCTCTGTCGGACAAACCCGTGCGCACATGCCGCCCATGATGTTTTGCGCAAAAATCGTCTTGGCCGCAGCCTCGGGCGTGCCTGTCGCGATCTGGCGAATAAACAGGGGAATGTCGATCGATGTCGGACAGGCGGTCATGCAGGGCGCATCATGGCAAAAATAACAGCGGTCTGCCGCGACCCTTGCCTCGTGCTTATCCAAAGGATCGGTGTGATCTGCAAAATTGTCTAAGTAGCTTTGCGCAGGCAGGCGACCGGCAACGATACCTGGTGTCAATGACGAATGCGGCACTGAGGAAACCTCCGTAAAGAGCGATGTTCAAAGACAGGTTGGCACAGGATAATTTTTTTATCAAATGGTAAATATTTACGCCGCAAAAATCTTTGCGCGGATTGAATTCCCCCAGACTCAGGCAAATTCCCCCTGAACTGCATCAAAACCTTTTCAGCGGCCTCTGCGTCACATATATAGGTCGGATCAAGTCTGCATAGTCCACGAGTTTGTGGACGATAAAGCAGACAAACAGGCTTACAGGGGACGGCATGAGCAAACATTCATCCGAGGCGGACGTTGCCTTTATTCAGGCACTCGCAGAGTTGTTGAACAAGAACGATCTGACTGAATTGTCTGTCAAACGTGAATACGGTGAAGCAGACAGCCTTGATGTGCGCGTTGTCAAACAAGCAAACATTGTGACGACTGCAATGGCAGCGCCTGCTGCGATGCATTACGCGCCAGCGCCTGCCGGAGCAGCGCCTGTGGCTGCGGCAGCACCTGCTGCCCCAGAAGATCCGTCGCAACATGCGGGTGCTGTGGCGTCCCCAATGGTTGGCACCTGTTATTTGTCGGCAGAACCGGGATCCGCACCCTTTGTCACCGTTGGATCAACCGTGACCGAGGGACAGACCGTTTTGATCATCGAAGCTATGAAGACCATGAACCACATCCCCGCACCACGTGCTGGCACCGTCAAGCGCATTTTGGTGACAGACGGCCACGCTGTAGAATACGGCGCACCCCTGATGATCATCGAGTAACGCAATGTTCGATAAAATCCTGATCGCCAACCGGGGCGAGATTGCCCTTCGCGTGATCCGTGCCTGTGCGGAAATGGGTATCAAGTCTGTGGCGGTGCATTCCACGGCCGACAGCGATGCCATGCATGTGCGGATGGCGGACGAATCAATTTGCATCGGCCCGCCCTCTTCGACCGACAGCTATTTGTCCAAAGCGGCCATCATTTCGGCATGTGAGATTACGGGCGCGCAAGCGGTGCATCCGGGCTATGGGTTTCTGTCGGAAAATGCAGCCTTTGCGCAAGCATTGGAAGATCACGGCATCACCTTTATCGGCCCCACGGCCGAGCATATCCGCATTATGGGCGACAAGATCACCGCCAAGGAAACTGCCAAAGCCTTGGGCATTCCGGTCGTTCCGGGGTCCGAGGGCGGCGTGCCCGATTTTGAAACTGCGATCGGGGTTGCGGCTGCCATCGGCTTTCCGGTGATCATCAAGGCGACTGCCGGCGGCGGTGGTCGCGGGATGAAAGTCGCCAAGAACG
>JAAFIJ010000285.1 GCA_013298675.1 Rhodobacterales bacterium
ATGGTAAACCCGATGGCCGCACAGCCCAAACGCAAAGCGTCATCCACCGAACCTGTGACCGCTTGGTTCTTGCCGCTTGTTTCGGACATCAAGGAATTGGCCGAGTTCAGCTTCAAAATTGTTGGGATCTGGCCCGCAAACGTATCTGCGCCAGCCTCTAACATCCCCAACGGGGCGGCAAAGGCGTTCAACCCCGCGTCGATCGCCAATTGATAATGATAGTGCGGGTCATAGCCCACAGGGTTCACGGCAAAATTACGTGCGGGACCGTGTTCAAATCCTTGGTCAACTGGCAAGATGATCATCTTGCCGGTCCCTCCAAGTTTACCCTCCATAAGCATCTGACAAAGCTTTGCCTTTACGCCGGGGGTTTCGCCTTCATAGTTGGCAAGGATTTTCTTCACTGTGTTTGTCGCGCGCATAGGGTTCTCCAAACAGGGGGGCTGATTGCTTGGTAGAAAGCTTCGGCGCATCGCGCAATATTGGTTGCGCTAACAGGTGTAAGTTCACTTTACTTGAGAAACAGTTGAAGCATTGCGAGTACAATTCTGTGCTTTTTGAGTGATAGAATTACTCCGGCAGTTTCTGTCCGGAGTTGGCTCTATCCTTGTTTCGGATGGAGTCGTTCGTTCTGACTTTTGACGTCAAAGAGAGCCTGCTTACCAGCGGCGTTTTAGTAAGAGGCCAGTGATGAACGTCACCCAGCGACGTGGGCTGATCCGAGGTAAGATCGTAGAGAGATAGTTCAGCAGCCCCACAACCTTTACCCTCCGCCCTTTGGTCATAGCAGCCCAACCAGCGGCGGCCACTGCGGCGGCTGTCGGCAAGGGCATGCGGGTCAAAAGGGTTTTATGTTCGGCATCATCAGCGGCAAAGAACTGCGTCGCTGTGGCACCCGGACAAACCGCAGTCAGTGTCACACCTGTGCCCCGCATTTCCTCTGACACCGCTTCAGACAGACTTAGCAGATAGGCTTTGCTTGCATGATAAACAGCCATATGCGGTCCTGGCACAAAGCCTGCAAGTGAGGCCACGTTCATGATGCGTCCCGCGCCATGCCCCGCCATATGCGCCGCTGCGCGCTTCATCAGGATCGTGGCGGCGGTGACATTGACGGCAAGAGTATCAGCCTCACGCGACCAACCAGCAGCATCAGCGAATTCCCCGTTGCGCCCCAGGCCCGCGTTGTTCACCAAAACGCCAATTTGGCGCCCTGCGCTGGCACGTTCCCAAAGGGTTTCCACCGCCACAGGGTCAGTCAAATCCGCAGGGATCACCTCAACCGCCACATTATATGCGCGCCGCAGACTGGCTGCGTGCGCCTCTAGCTTAGCGGTGGACCGCGCCGTCAAAATGACATCAAAGCCATCCTTGGCGGCCAAGGTGGCAAACTCCCGCCCCAACCCTTCAGATGCCCCGGTGATCAGCGCCCATATTGCCATCAAATGCGTTCCTCTATCAAACTTTCTTTACCCCAGAGCCGCAACACCCGGCAACACTTTACCCTCCATCCATTCCAAAAACGCCCCACCGGCGGTTGAGATGAAAGTAAAGTCCTGCGACACACCAGCCTGATTAAGCGCAGCCACAGTATCGCCGCCGCCTGCGACTGACACCAATTTGCCCGCACGCGTTAGGTCTGCGGCCGCCGCCGCCGCCGCAAAGGTTGCCTTATTAAAAGGTTCGATTTCAAACGCGCCCAAAGGCCCGTTCCAGATCAGCGTCTTGCAGGCCGCGAACACCCCTGACAGTTCTGCCACCGTCGCGGGTCCCGCATCCAAAATCATCGCATCCGCTGGGCATTGCGAGACCGACAGCGTTTCATTCGCAGCCCCGGCCTTAAATTCACGCGCCACTACAATATCAACGGGCAGATGGATCACGCAGCCTGCCGTCTTGACCTTTGCTAAAATCTCCAGTGCTGTCCCTGCCATGTCGCGCTCGGCCAACGATTTGCCAACCTCGACCCCTTGGGCCACCAAAAACGTGTTTGCCATGCCGCCACCGATCACCAAGTGATCAACGCGGCCCACCAGATTGCCCAAGAGTTCCAGCTTGGTTGACACTTTCGCGCCACCCACAACCGCCACCACAGGACGCACCGGATTGCCCAACGCCGCCTCAAGGGCCGCCAACTCTTCAGCCATCAAACGCCCCGCAAAAGACGGCAGCAGCCGCGCCACCCCTTCGGTCGAGGCATGTGCGCGGTGCGCCGCAGAAAACGCGTCGTTACAGAACACATCACCAAGGCTTGCCAAAAACTGCGCCATGCGTGGATCGTTGGCTTCTTCCATGTCGGTAAAGCGGGTGTTTTCAGCCAAGATCACCGTGTTCTGCGGCAAAGCATCGATTTCTGCGCGGCTTGGCCTTTCCATAAACACCACGGCACGCCCCAATGCCAACTCAAGTGCGGGCTGCACCAAACGAAGGCTCATCTCTGGCACAACCTTGCCCTTTGGGCGGCCATAATGCGCCAGCAAAACCACCTTGGCCCCGCGTGCGATCAGGTCTTCGACGGTCGGCACAATCTTCTCTATGCGCGTATCGTCGGTCACAATGCCAGCTTCCATCGGCACATTGATATCCACTCGGGTCAAAACCACTTTGCCCGCCAGCGCCATATCATCGATCGTATTCCAAGCCATTGGCCGACTCCTTCGAATGTTTCCTCTTCTTTCCGCCCATCTGACGGTTTCGTCAACCATAACCCCTTTCCCTTTTCCCGCCATTTCGCTAGTTTCCGCGCCAGCTTTAAACAAGGATGCGACCCCATGGCCGAAATCAAAGATCCCGAGAACACCATCATCGTCACGCTGAAAGATGGCGAAGTTGTCATCGCCCTGCTGCCCGATGTAGCCCCAAAGCATGTCGAGCGTATGAAACTGCTGGCCCGTGACAAGGCCTATGACAATGTCTGCTTTCACCGCGTGATCGACGGTTTCATGGCGCAAACCGGTGATGTTGCCAATGGCGATATGGAAGACGGCTTCAACATCCGCCGCGCAGGCACGGGTGGCTCTGATCTGCCTGATCTGCCAGCAGAATTTTCCAAACTGCCGCATGACCGTGGCTCTATCGGCGCTGCACGCTCATCAAATCCAAATTCGGCCAACAGCCAGTTTTTCATCAACTTCTCGGACAACTCGTTCCTGAACGGTCAATACACCGTTTATGGCCGCGTGATTTCCGGCATGGAGCATGTTGATAAAATCGCGCGCGGCGAGCCGCCAGCAAACCCTGATCGTATGATCACTGTGCGGGTGGCAGCCGATGTTGCGTAAAACTCTAGCCGCATTGCTTTTGACCGCTGCACCTGCTTTTGCTCAGGACGTCACCGACGGACCCGGTCCAAATCTGGTGATTGATGTCGCAGGTGCCGCCAATGGTCAGGTCATTATTGACATGGCAATTGATGTCGCCCCTAAACATGTTGCTCAGATCGTCGCCCTTGCGAAATCAGGGGCCTATGATGGCGTGGTGTTTCACCGCGTGATTGACGGGTTCATGGCGCAAACGGGCGACGTACAGTACGGCAAATCTGGCGCAGACACTTCGATGGCTGGCATGGGCGGTTCAGAGATGCCAAACATCCCTGCCGAGTTTTCGGCCGTGCCGTTTGCGC
>JAAFIJ010000286.1 GCA_013298675.1 Rhodobacterales bacterium
GCACGACCACTTCGCTAGCACCCCTGCCTGATAGAGGCGCCGGGCCTTATCGTGGCCATCGGCGAACAGGTGCTGACTTTGATTTGTGTTTGCAGCCAAAGCCAGGAGGGTTCGGAACCGTCCTGCAGCGTTCGGTTTCGCTGCCGTCTTTCCAACGGCGCACGAACGGGCTAGGCATGCGCGGTAGGTTCCAAGTCAGGTGTACGACGATGAAAGACGAAGCCCGCCCCCACCCGTTTCGCGATTCGGTTCAAGACGTGGCCGCAACGCACCGTCTGCCCAATACCCCCCAAACCCGCGCGCCGGCCTATCGTCTGGCGTTCAACGACCCGGATTTCCTGACCCGCGAAGAACTGCGCCCCGTGCGCTTGCAGTTGGAACTGCTGAAACCACAAATGATCTTGGATGAACTTGGCATTCGTTCAACCGTAGTCCTTTTTGGCGGCGCGCGCATTCCTGACCCTGCGCACAAAGCGACGGCGAAAACCCCAAAACTGGCCGAGCTGTCGCGCTATTACGAAGAGGCGCGCCGCTTTGCCCGCGCGATCACGGAACGCAGCCTGCTGTCCTATGGCCGCGAAGATGTCATTTGCACAGGCGGTGGTCCGGGCGTGATGGAGGCAGGCAATCGCGGCGCCGATGATGCGGGCGGGCAATCCATCGGGCTGAACATCGTTTTGCCGCATGAACAGGCGCCAAACCAATACGTCACGCCGGATCTGTCCTTCAACTTTCACTACTTCGCCATCCGCAAAATGCATTTCCTGATGCGAGCCAAGGCCGTTTGTATTTTTCCCGGCGGCTTTGGCACTTTGGATGAAATGTTCGAAAGCCTGACCTTGATTCAAACCGGTCGAATGAAACCCATTCCGTTCCTGTTGTTCGGTCGCGCGTTTTGGGAACAGCTGATCAATTGGGACATGTTGGCGGAATCAGGTGTGATCAACGCAAGTGACCTAAAACTGTTTCAGTTTGTCGAAACCGCAGAAGAGGCAGTTGCGGCGATTGACAATTGGGTGACCCCGGACGCCTAGGCCGCTGTTTGCGGCAAGCGCAACCATCCGTCGGTAAACTCTACCTTGTCACAGCCGGCAAAGGCGGCAAGCCTGTGCAGCTCTGCCTCTAGTTCGATTTGGCGTGCGGGGGTCCATGTGCACAGCACCTCTGGCCACAGCGCCTTGATGCGCAGAACGCTTTCGTCGCGAAACGCTTTCACGTCGATCCGCGCGATCAGGCGGTCTCTTTCCAAGATCGGAAAAACGTAATAGCCGAACTGACGTTTCGGTTCGGGCACAAACACCTCTATGCGGTAATGAAAGCCGAACAGCCCCTCGGTGCGCTTGCGGTCGCGAAAGGCGGGATCAAACGGCGAGATGATCCGCAGGCGGTTGCCCGAAATGCCGGGCGGTTTGGCGTCAAGGATATCTGGCAGTGCGAGGCAGATTTTGGGCTTCCCATCCGCATTTGTGGCCTCAACCTCAATGATACGCCCTGACCTGATCGCCTCGCGCGCCCAGTCTTTCACCTCATCGGCACGCACCGCGTTCCAATAGGCTTGCAGCTCTGCCATTGTCGCAAAACCCAGTTGCGACATTGCCGAGGCGCAGGCCCATTCAGTCACCGCTGCGTTGTCCAACGGGGGATGGGACAGGTGTTGGGCGGGGATAACCCGCTCTGTCAGGTCATAAACCTTTTGAAACCCGTTGCGGCCCGAGATCGCCAATTGCCCGGTGCGCCACAGCCATTCAAGTGCGGTTTTCGACGGGTGCCAATCCCACCAACCGCCCTTGCCGCGCGGCTCACCCTCTCCGACATCGGATGAGGTGACGGGCCCATCGGCCTGAATGCGCGTCAGGATCCGTTCAAACTGATCCTCATAGCCATCGCGAAACCAGCGCGCCCAATTGCCGCGCAGACGGTCGGCATCCCGTTCAAACCGTTGCCGCCAATAGGGAAAAACCTGTGTTGGCAAGATAGAAGCATCATGCGTCCAATGTTCCCATAAGGCGCGGTCGTGCTCCAAAAGTGCCTTTAGATCATCGGGACGGTAGGCGGTTTTACGCGACCATAAGATCATGTGATGTGCGCGGGCCACTGTGTTGATGCTGTCAACTTGCACAAAACCCAACCGATGGATCAGCTGCGACAATGCATTGCGCGTACAAGGTCCGGCTGGGCTTTCCGTCAGGGCATGGGCCTTAAGATACAACTTGCGCGCGGTGGCATTATCTAGGTGTGGCAATGCGGACATGGGCGTTCCTGGGCAAGCGCGGGACAGCTTATCCGCCCAGAAACCCTAAAGAAGCGGGGTGCGACTTCAAGCGTTTTCGCGCTGACTGTGGCGACGGCATTCGCAAAAAGAAACGGGGCGCCCGATTTGGACGCCCCGTGTCTTATCCTATGGGATGGGCGTCAGGCGGCGCCGTAAAGCTGTTTTGCTTCACGGAATGACAGCAAGCGGCGGGTCTTTTCGTCCCACAGGTGCATCTGTACCGACTTCAGGCTTTCCAACATCGTCAAGCGTTGCGCTTGGGCCAATTCGCCATGATCGCGAATAACCTCTGTCAGGCGGTAAAACGGGATGCGGCTGTACAAATGATGCACGTGGTGAATCCCGATGTTACCGGTCAACCAACGAAGCGGCGCTGGCAGCACATAGTGCGAACTGCCTTCAAGCGCGGCGTGGTGTACTTGCCATTCTTCATCTTTTTCCCAATGGGTTTCTTCGAACTGGTGCTGCACATAAAACATCCAGACACCGATGGTGCCCGCGATCACCGAGGTTGGCAAAAAGATCAACAGCACAGGCATGAAACCACCCAGCCAGATCATGATGGTCAAGGCGATGGCAATCATCACATTGGTGCCCATGGCGCTGGTCCAATAGCGCCACCCAGACTTCATCAGACCAAACGGCAGGCGGTTTTGCAGAATGAACAAATAGCTTGGCCCTAGGATAAACAGAACCAGCGGGTTGCGGTAAAGGCGGTACATAAATCGCCAAAAGGGGGTCCGGGCACGGTATTCTTCAACCGTCAGGGTCAGAACATCGCCCATGCCGCGCTGATCCAGATTGCCATGCGTTGCGTGGTGCAACGAATGGGTCCGCCGCCAGACATCATAGGGGGTCAACGTCAGCACACCCAAAGTGCGGCCCACCCAATCACTTAGCCTGCGGTTGCTGAAATACGAGGCATGACCACAATCGTGTTGAATGATGAAAATCCGCACCAGAAATCCGCCGTTCAGGACAGCAATCGCAAAAGCCAGCCAATAGCTGAAAGACAATGAAATCCAAGCAATCACCCAAAGCGCGAAAAAGGGCACGAGGGTTGCGACCAACTCCCAAAGACTGCGGCGCAGCGACGGTTCGCGGTACTTGGCCAAGACCTGCACCCATTCGCGCGCCGAACGCGTGTGATCCGGCGCAGTGACAGTTTCATTTATCGTCATGGGGTGCCTCTGTGGCCTGTGAGTGTTTTTGTTACGGTTCTTTTGTCCACGTTTGCGCAACATGCAACGGAGACGCCGTTCTGTGAAGGATTAATTTTCGCGCGCCGATTTTCGTTGCTTTTCTGTTGCAGACTTTAGCTGCCCACAGGCCGCCATGATGT
>JAAFIJ010000287.1 GCA_013298675.1 Rhodobacterales bacterium
GACGCAGTTTCGCCGGTATTTTCAGGCTTTTCGGCGTTGCTCCACCCCTGCCAAGCAAGCCACAGCAAATACGCGATACCTGCCCACCGCAACGATTGGTAAAGCGCATCAGACTGCGCGACGATGGCCGCCAAGCCCAAAACCGCAGCCAAACCGACCAGCGAAAGTCCAAGTGCCACACCCGCAACGGCAGCATATCCCAGGCGTCTGCCTTCGGTTGCGGCCACTGCGGCAAGCCAGACCATATTTGGTCCGGGTGTCAGTTCAATCGCAAGCGCAGTCAAAGCAAAAGCGGTGATCTGACCGGCTTCTTGCATCAGCCTAGACCCACTTGGCCAAGGGCGGCAGGCTCATCAGTACGGCGTTGGCGTCATGCCCGGTTTCCAGCCCAAACTTGGTGCCCCGGTCATAGACAAGGTTGTATTCGGCATAAAGCCCACGATGGATCAGTTGAGTGTCGCGGTCGGCGTCCGTCCAAGCCGTGTCGATGCGGCGCTGGGTCAGGGGGGCGAACGCAGGCAAAAAGGCGCGACCGACGTCTTGGGTAAAGGCAAAGTCTGCTTCCCAGTCGCCCGTGTTCAGGTCGTCATAAAATATGCCGCCAACGCCGCGCGCGCGGCCCCGGTGTGGCACGAAAAAGTATTCATCCGCCCAAGCCTTAAACTTGGGATAGTAGTCGGCAGAGTGCGCGTCACAGGCGCGTTGCATTTCGGCGTGAAAATGCGCCGTATCCTCGGGGTATTCCAGACAGGGATTAAGGTCTGCGCCACCGCCAAACCAATGGGCATGCGGCGTCCAGAACATCCGGGTGTTCATATGCACAGCAGGGCAATGCGGGTTAACCATATGGGCGACAAGGCTGATGCCACTTGCCCAAAAGCGCGGATCGTCCTGCATTCCGGGAATACCGCGTGCGGCCATGGCCGACTGTGCCCGCGCACCAAGAGTACCGTAGACTTGCGAGACGTTGACGCCCACTTTTTCAAAGACACGGCCACCGCGCATGACGCTCATCAACCCGCCGCCCCCTTCGGGACGGGTGGTTTGTGACACCTCAAAGCGGCCGACAGGGCCGCTGCCATACGCGTCTTCTAATTCCTCAAACCGGGTAACGATCTGATCGCGCAAGTTGCGAAACCATTCCGAAGCACGGGATTTGTTGGTGTCAAAAAGGTCGGTCATGGAATGGCTTTCGGCTGTGATCCCTTTTCCTAACACTATGGCCGCTGCCCCTCAATGCGACGAAATGAAACGGGGCATGACATTTTCCTGTCGGCAAGTTAGGTTTTCAAAAGTAGTCGAAGGGTAAGTCTATGAAACGCGTATTTGTTTTGGCTCTTTTGGCTGTCGCCGCCTGTGGCACACCGCAAGAGCAGTGCATTTCTGCCGGAACCCGTGATTTGCGGGTGGTGGAGCGGTTGATCGCCGAAGCCGAGGGCAACATTGCGCGCGGTTATGCGTGGAAAGAGGTCACCGTCATTGAGCAGCGCTGGGTTGACTGTATACCCAAACCGACGGCCGAAGTCCCGACGCCCGAACGAAACAGATGTCTCGTCGAAATGCCCGAACTAAGCCACGAGCCGCTAGCGATCGATCTGAACGCAGAAGCTGCGACCTTAGCCAGTCTAAGGGCCAAGCGGGCCGAGCAGCTTTCAGCGGCCAAGGGATTGATAAACGCTTGCAAAGCGAAATACCCTGAATAAGTAGGAGTTTTTCGGGGGTCGTTCGAATTAGCGGGCCCGAACCGGATAGGACGCGCGCGTAAGACGGAATGACTTATCGCCGCCAAGGTCCTCTACTTCGCGAAACAGAGGTGCCAAGACTTTGTCATAGGGAAGGTGACGGTTGGCAACCATCCACAAGGTTCCACCCGGAGAAAGCCCACGTGTTGCCGCTGCAATAAAGCGCGCACCCAAACTTGCATCAGCGTCACGCGATATATGGAAGGGCGGGTTCATCACCACCGCGTTCCAAAATGTTTTCGGCTTGAAGCTTGTGGCGTCCGCCCAGTGAAATTGCGCGCGCGGATCGGTGATGTTCAGGCGCGCACAGGCAAGCGCCTCGGCTTCGGCCTCTATCAGGTCAAGCTGTGTGACGCCGGGGCGT
Organism: Rhodobacterales bacterium; assembly: GCA_013298675.1. Lineage (GTDB taxonomy): Bacteria > Pseudomonadota > Alphaproteobacteria > Rhodobacterales > Rhodobacteraceae > JAAFU01. The sequence continues at coordinate 2,107 of JAAFIJ010000287.1, forward strand.
GCCAGAATTGCGCGCGACAAGTATCCCCAGCCTGCGCCCAAATCGGCGACATGGGGGGGCATTTTTTCAGGCAAGGCTGCGGCCAACAAAACCGACGCGCGGTCTGGGCCATCGGCAGAAAAGACCCCGGGGGCGGTGACAAACCCGTCCTCAACTTGAATGCGCTGCGCGGCCCAAAGGTGAAGGGCAGGCATCGCGGCGGGTGTTGGGGTCACAAGGGTAAGTTTGCCGTGCGCTTTGGAAAGGGTCTCGCCGACATTAAGTCCCAAGGCGGCGCAATCCTTTATCGCCGTCTCGATCCCATCGGTTTTCTGTCCGTCAAGAATGATCTGACCATTTGGGGCAAGCAGGGTTGCGGCCTCGGAAATCATGGCGCGCGCTTCAGCCTTGGCACGGGGCACGCAGACGACGACCAGCGCAAAAGGACCAGTGCTGGTCTTGTCGCCATCTGTCCGGTAGCCTTGACTTGCGAAGTAATCATGGTCAGGTCGGAACCCGGTGCGAACCGTCACACGGTCTGTCGTGAACGCCGACAGATCGTCGCCGATGCGCGGGCGCATGACGCAAATCTGTGCTGTCGGTGAGACCACCACTGCGCCGCTTTCCAGCGCCATTTCTAATCTTGCGGAACGCATGTGGTTCGGCCCTTCGGGCCTACTCCTTTTCCATGGTGCATTGCAGCGGATGCTGATGCCGGCGGGCGAAATCCATCACCTGCGCCACTTTGGTTTCGGCGATTTCATAGGCAAAGACACCAACAACAGCCAGTCCCTTTTTGTGCACTGTCAGCATGATTTCAAAGGCTTGCGCGTGGCCAATGCCAAAGAAGCGTTCCAAAATATGCACCACGAATTCCATCGGGGTGTAGTCGTCGTTCAGCAACATAACCTTATACAATGGCGGCCGCGCCGACTTTGTCTTGGTCTTGGTCAGAACTGAGGCGTCACTTCCCGGTCCACTCGGTGATTTTGACATGATATGTGGGATCAAGCTCAAGTCCGGTGCTCCGGGTTGGGGATTCGAATTATACGTTGTAGCACTACAATATAGCGTAATTGCGGTCTGCGCAAAGGGCCCAGACCAAGAAAGCCGGAGGAAGGGCAGATGCTGACCACGATTGCCTTTGATGCAGACGATACGCTTTGGCAAAATGAGGCGTTCTTTCGCCTGACCCAAGATCAGTTTGCCAAGCTTTTGTTGGGGTCCGGGCACTTGGCGGGCGATGCGCCGCATGATCACCTGATGGAGCGCCTGCTTGCGGCGGAACGGCGCAATTTGGCCTATTACGGGTTCGGGGTGAAAGGGTTTACGCTGTCGATGATCGAAACCGCGATAGAGGTCACGAACGCGCAAGTATCCGCCCAAGTGATCGGGCAAATTGTTGCGCTGGGCCGCGACATGCTGGAACATCCGATCGAACTGCTGCCTCATGTACGCGATACGGTAACCAAATTGGCACGTGATTACCGGGTGCTGTTGATTACAAAG
>JAAFIJ010000288.1 GCA_013298675.1 Rhodobacterales bacterium
GTCCATTTGTGGTTCTTCAGGGCGGCGACCTGAATTTCGTTGTCGAAGTGACCGATGTTGCCAACGATCGCCATGTCTTTCATCGCACGCAGGTGTTCAATGCGGATCACGTCGCGGTTGCCGGTGGTGGTGATGAAGATGTCGGCCGATGCCATTTCATCCTCTAGCAAGGTCACTTCATACCCGTCCATTGCGGCCTGCAAGGCGCAGATCGGGTCGACTTCTGTTACCTTGACGCGTGCGCCAGCGCCGCGCAACGACGCGGCAGAGCCTTTGCCCACATCGCCGTAACCGCAGACGACAGCCACTTTGCCGGCCATCATGGTGTCGGTGGCGCGGCGAATGCCGTCGACCAGCGATTCCTTACAACCGTACTTGTTGTCGAATTTGGATTTGGTGACAGAGTCGTTCACGTTGATCGCGGGGAACGGCAGTTGACCGTTTTTGTGCAATTCATAAAGGCGGTGAACGCCGGTGGTGGTTTCCTCAGAGACACCTTTGATGTCGGCGCGGGTCTTGGTGAACCAGCCCGGGCTTTGCTTCATCCGCTTTTGAATCTGCAGTTTGATCACTTCTTCTTCTTCGGATTGCGGCACCGACAACACGTCTTCGCCCGCTTCCATCCGTGCGCCCAGCAACACATAAAGCGTCGCGTCGCCGCCGTCGTCGAGGATCATGTTCGCGCCGACCCCAGCATCATTGACAGGGAACATGAACGAACGGTCAAGATAGTCCCAATGCTCTGTCAAGGTCTGGCCCTTGATTGCGAAAACCGGAATGCCAGCGGCGGCAATCGCGGCTGCAGCGTGGTCTTGGGTCGAGAAGATGTTGCACGATGCCCAGCGAACATCTGCGCCCAATGCCGCCAGCGTTTCGATCAGTGCTGCGGTTTGGATAGTCATGTGCAAGGACCCGACGATCCGCGCGCCCTTGAGGGGTTTGCTTGTGCCAAACTCTTCGCGGCAGGCCATCAGGCCCGGCATTTCGGTTTCGGCGATGGTCAGCTCTTTGCGGCCAAACGCGGCCAGCTCGATGTCCTTGACGATGTAATCCTTCGGCATTTGCCGCTCTCCTTGATCCATATGTTGCGGGGCATGTAACAGTTTTCGCGCCACTCGACAACTCGGCAGGCTGGTGTCAAAAATGCCGGTGACAAAGAGGTGACAGATGAAGCAACCACGTGCTTGGCAACGCATGCTTTCGGGGCGCAGGTTGGATCTGCTGGACCCCACCCCGGTGGACATAGAGGTAGAGGATATTGCCCACGGGCTTGCCTTTGTCGCGCGTTGGAACGGGCAGACGCGGGGGGATTGGCCCTATTCGGTGGCAGAGCATTCGTTGCTGGTGGAACGCATCTTCGCGCAGCAAAATCAGGTGGTTGCGCCAAAATGGTGTCTTGCGGCCCTGCTGCATGACGCGCCGGAATATGTGATTGGCGACATGATCAGCCCGGTGAAATCGGCCGTGGGGCCGGGATACAGCGAGTTGGACGCGCGCCTGACGGCGGCAGTGCATCTGCGCTTTGGTCTGCCCGCAGTTTTGCCTGCGGCCATCAAGAAAGACATTAAATCGGCTGACAAAATCTCTGCTTGGCTTGAGGCTGTGCAAATCGCGGGCTTCACCGAGGCAGAGGCGGACAAACTGTTCGGGCGCCCAGAGTCAGGTCTGCTGCGCGGGCTAGAGATAAAACTGCGCGCACCAGCGGACGTCAGGGCAGAGTTTGTCGCAAGACACTCTGCCCTCTTGGCGCTGATGACCTAAAGTTTGCGAAACCCCTATGCTGCGATCAGTCGCGCAGCAATTCGTTGATGCTGGTCTTGGAACGGGTCTGCGCATCTACCTTTTTCACGATGACGGCACAGTACAGGTTCACCCCGTTTTTCGATGGCATTGATCCGGCCACAACGACGGAACCGGCAGGCACCTCGCCATAGGTCACGGATCCCGTTTCGCGGTCAACGATTTTGGTCGACTGGCCGATGAACACGCCCATCCCCAAAACCGATCCTTCGCGGATGATACAGCCCTCAACCACCTCGGACCGCGCGCCGATAAAGCAGTTGTCCTCAATGATCGTGGGGCCAGCTTGCATCGGTTCCAACACGCCGCCAATGCCAACGCCGCCGGAAAGGTGAACGTGCTTGCCGATTTGCGCGCAAGAGCCGACTGTGGCCCAACCGTCGACCATCGACCCTTCGCCCACATAGGCACCGATGTTCACAAACGACGGCATCAGCACAACGCCCTTGGCGATATAGGCTGAACGGCGCACAATAGATCCAGGCACGGCGCGAAAGCCAGCGTTGCGCCAATCAGCCTCAGTCCAGCCTTGGAACTTGGACGGGACTTTGTCCCACCAGTTTGATCCGCCATTGCTGCCAGATATTTCGTACATGTCGGTCAGGCGGAACGACAAAAGCACAGCCTTTTTCGCCCATTGGTTGACGTGCCAATCGTTGCCGCGCTTTTCGGCAACCCGCAGCGCACCGCTGTCGAGCGCGGTCAATGTGGCTTCTATCGCGTCACGCGCCTCGCCTTTGGTGGCGGGGCTGATCGCATCGCGGGCCTCCCAAGCGGTTTCAATCGCAGTTTCGAGGGCTGCATGGGTCATCACGAACTCCGCACTTAGGGTTTTCGTCGTCATAGCGGCACAACCACGACCGCGCAATCGCTCAGCGCAGGGACTGGAAGTTTTACAAACGGTTGCGCCAAGTCCTGCGGGACGTTATCCCGAAGTGGGCAAGATTTTGGGCTGCCGAGCGGGGAGAATCATTTCATGTTAAGGGCGCATAAGCTGTGTCTGTTGGTCGCGATGGCAACCCTCGCGGCCTGTCAGAAAAATGATCTGACGGAACCCCCTGTTCCGCTTGGGAACTTTTATCTTGGGCTGAATGTCGTGGTTGCGGACAAAATGCAGATGGTGCCAATCTCGCGCCCGGCGACGGCAGCAGAATGGGAAACTTCGGTTGAGAAGGCCATCGAAGACCGGTTCGGCCGCTATGACGGCAACAAGAATTACAATATCGGAATCTCTGTTGATGGCTTTGCTTTGGCGCCTCCGGGGATTCCTTTGGTGTTTTCGCCCAAGTCGGTTCTCGTGATCACGGCAAACGTCTGGGACGATGCAGCACAGAAAAAGTTGAATGCCGAGGGCAAGCAATTCACCATTTTTGAAAAACTGTCGGGTGAAACCGCGATCGGGTCTGGCCTGACCCAGAGCAAAGAAATGCAGATGCAGGCGCTTTCCTATAACGCGGCCAAAGCGGTTGAGGGATGGTTCCTTGAACATCCCGAATGGTTTGGTTTGCCTGCAAAGGACGCGGCAAATGCACAAACGCCGGCATCTAAGTCAAAGCCCGCTGCCGCCACCAACTGAGGCTTGATTTTCCGTTGCAGGAACGATAATTCGCCGCCCGTGTAGCACGGGGCCAATTGGCCCCCCCAAACCAAGGGCGCCCGGATATGGCAAAGGCAAAGTTTGAACGGAATAAACCGCACGTTAACATCGGCACGATTGGCCACGTTGACCACGGCAAGACCACTTTGACGGCAGCGATCACCAAGTACTTTGGTGAATTCCGCGCCTACG
>JAAFIJ010000289.1 GCA_013298675.1 Rhodobacterales bacterium
GCGTCGCATGTAGCCTCCCAAGCCTCGGCAGTTTGCATCGGCTCCAGCTTCCACCAGTCAGGGTAGATGCCGATGTCATAGAACCGCTGGATCAGCTTTGCCGTACTAAGATCATCCACGGGCCCGACTTTGGACGGGATTACTTCTAACAGCATTTCCAGACGGTTACGTCTGCACGCCTGATAAAGCCGCGTGATCACGGCTTCTTGCGACTGCCGCATCTCTTCTGTGTCATCGGGGTGGCAAAAGCACAAAACCTTGACAACATGTTCCAGCGCCCATTCCGACAGCCCCCCGAAATCGGCCCCTAATTCAGGTTCCAACGTCAGTGGGCGCGAACCGGGCCATTCCACCGGACGGCCAATCCACAACCCCTGTCCTGCGGCACGGTGCAACGCGGTCTTGCCAAGGCGATTGTCGCACAAAAGACCGAAACCAGGTTGGCCGTCCGCCACAGCAAGCGTGGCATCCAGGCACAGTTCCTTGAACCTGCCGATCTTTTCAACCGTCGCCCCCGGCACATCTTCTAATTGCGAGCGGTGGTCAAAAGCAAAGGCTTTGACCGCGCTCCATTGCTTGCGCCGGTTGGTGGACCAATGGATCTGATCCAGCTCTTTGTCCTTACGCAGCGCAGGTGTCACGACCCCGCGCGCAAGGAAAAACTGCAACTCTTCCCAACTTGGATAGGCAGGCGTGCACCCATGCCGCGATACGGCAAACGCACCACAAGCATTGGCATATTTCAATGCAAGCGGCCAAGGCGCGTCGTCCAGCCAACCGCGCACCAACCCAGACATGAACCCGTCGCCTGCGCCCAGCACGTTGAATACCTCGATCGGAAAACCGGGGCCGGTTTCGCCGTCATCCAACGAATCCGGGATCGCGCCGCTAAAGGCAACCGCGCCCATCGGCCCGCGCTTGCACACAAGTGTTGCATTGGAAACCTTGCGCACGGCACGCAGCGCCTCAATCGTGTCAGTCAATCCGCCGGCCACGTGAAACTCTTCTTCGGTGCCCACAATCAGATCAAAGAAATGCAAGTTCGACTGCAACTTTGCCGTCACCATTGCGCTTTCAATAAAGCGGCTTTCGCCGTCGCCGTGGCCGGCAAGGCCCCACAGATTTGGTCGGTAATCAATATCAAGTGCTGTGCGTGCACCGTGTTTGCGAGCCAAAACCAATGCCTTATGCACCGCAGCTTCGGTCTGGGTGTGCGACAAATGCGTGCCCGTCGCCACAACCGAACGGCTTTTGGCGATCAAGGCTTCATCAATATCGGCCTCGCTCAGCGCCATATCGGCACAATTCTCGCGGTAGAAAATCAACGGAAAGTGCGTTTCGTCTCGAATTCCTAACAACACAAGTGCGGTCAGCCGCTCTGGATCGGTTGTCACGCCCGAAACATCCACGCCCTCACGCAGCAACTCTTCACGGATAAAGCGACCCATATGCTCATCCCCGACCCGGGTGATCAGCGCCGATTTCAGACCCAGTCGCGCCATCCCCGCCGCCATATTCGTGGGCGAGCCCCCGATATACTTTTGAAAAGAGCCCATATCTTCAAGCCGCCCGCCGATTTGCGCGCCATAAAGATCAACCGAAGCACGGCCAATTGTGATTACGTCCAGGCTTTTCATCGACCCATCCTTTGGCAAAGCGGTCTGCGGCCTAAGGCCAGTCTGGCATAGACTCGCAGCCGCAATGTTGTTTTGGAATTTTTATTCCATTTTTAAGATAAGGAAAAGTGTTTTCTTATTCATTTAAAGTGTCGCGGGCAGATGCGACAGCTACGGCCAGCGATATCGCCAAGGCAATTGTGGCCGACAGCGATCTGAACGCCCCAAAGTCGACCTCATGGACCGTCAAAACTGTGTCAGATATCCGACCCAAGGGACTGGTGGCAAAATCGGTCAACGCCACAACCGGCAAGCCACGGGCGCGAGCGTCTTGCGCCAATGCGACGGTTTCTTCGGAATAGGGCGCAAATGTAATGGCCAGCATTGCGTCGCCGCGTCGCATGGCAAAACGCGGGTCCAGCTTGCCAACACCGTCATGCAGCATCGTAGGGATCGACATTTTCTCGAACACATAGGCCAGATAGGTCGACACCGGAAAGGCACGACGAAACCCCACAATGTGAATGGTTTCTGCTCTGACCAGCAGACCTACGGCGGAATTAAGCGCGACCTCATCCACCGAAGCCGCGAGAGATTCCAGCGATAACCGCCCCGCTTCGATAAATTCGCCCAACAATGCAGAGGGGCTTCCTGCGCCACTGGCCTTTAGGTTTTGCAAGCGAACACTATAGTCCGGCCAGCCCGAAAAATAGGATTCGCGAAACAGCTTTTGCATTTCAGTAAAGCCCGAAAACCCTAAAATCTGGCAAAACCGCATCACTGCAGACGGCGGAACATCGGCGCCCGAGGCAAGTTCTGAAACCGTTGACACCGCAATCCGTTCAAGGTTCGCGCCGACGTATTCGGCACATTGGCGAAGCCTTTTGGGCATCATGTCGTTCAACTCTGCCAGCCGCTCACGAAACTCAACAATCGAACGCGGCGCACTGAGATGTGCGAGACTAGCAGGCTCGTCCATAGGTTTTCTTTCACAGTTGGCTTGGAGTTGCGCCGCTCTGGACGCGTTCTTGGCCAATTGTAGAACAATTATACCAAGAGGCCAAACCTGAAATTCCGTTTTTTTCTAGCAGGTGATGCTGTCGATTGACGATGCCTAAGGCTTTGGGAAACGCGCAACAAGGGCCAGATTGACCTCGGGTGTGACAAACTTTGCTACGTCCCCACCAAGGCGCGCGATTTCCTTGACCAGCTTTGATGCAATCGCCTGACGCCGCGCATCGGCCATCAGAAACACCGTTTCTATGGATGCATCCATCAGTCGGTTCATACCAACCATTTGAAATTCATATTCAAAATCCGCAACAGCCCGCAGGCCACGGATGATAACCGACGCACCAACATCACGCGCACAATCGATCAGCAAGTTTTCAAACGGATGCACCAAAATTTCACCACCGGTTTTTGCGACGATGCCTGCGCATTCCGCTTCGACCATAGCCACGCGCTCTTCCAGCGAAAACAGAGGGGCCTTGTCACGGTTGATCGCCACACCGATCACCAAACGGTCCACCAAAATCATTGCCCGCTGGATAATATCGACATGACCCAAGGTGATTGGGTCAAATGTCCCGGGGTAAAGTCCGATCCGCATTGTTTTGCTCCACCTGTCTGCAAGCCGCACGCAACAATATTGCGTGCCGGCTTGCAAGTCAGAAAATCAATCCGCTTGCTGTGCGGGCTAAACCCCCCGGATCATGCCTTCCAGGGCGTCGTTCTCCATCGCCAGTTCGGCAAGTCGCGCTTTGACCACGTCCCCGATGGAAATCAGGCCGACCAACTCGCCCCCTTCAACGACTGGGATATGGCGAAAACGCCCGTCGGTCATCTTTTGCAAGACATCATCGGCCCGGTCACTTTTGGCACAAGTCACAACCCGCTGAGTCATGATCTGATCCACCAGTTGCCCCAGACAAGATGCGCCGTGACGACCAATCTCACGCAC
>JAAFIJ010000029.1 GCA_013298675.1 Rhodobacterales bacterium
GCCTTTACGGCGGCGCGGACAATGATTCCTTAGACGGCGGGGACGGAAACGACGTTGTCGATGGAGGTGTTGGCAATGACAGCGTTTTGGGTGGCGCGGGCAATGACAGCCTTTACGGTGGTACGGGCAATGATTCTGTAGACGGCGGCGACGGGAATGACAGCATCCTTGGTGGCGATGGCGCCGACATTGCCGAAGGTGGTTTGGGCAATGACGGCCTTTTCGGTGGCGCGGACAATGACAGCGTTTACGGCGGCGCGGGCAATGACAGCCTGTACGGCGGCGACTCTAATGACCTGCTGATTGGCGGCGCAGGCAATGACTATCTCTCTGGCGGCGACGGTAACGATACATTCCTTGGCGGCATTGGCGATACGATCGATGGAAATGAAAACGGCACAGAGACTGATGTCCTGGATCTGACCGGAAGTGCCCCATTTCGGATTATACGTGACCCGCTGAACCCAGAAAATGGCACCGTCCAGTTTCTGAGTTCTTTGGGTGCTGTGATTGGCACTCTGTCCTTCAGCAACATTGAAACGATCGTTTCCTGTTTCACGCCCGGCACACAGATTGCCACACAGCGCGGCTCTGTTGCCATAGAGAATTTGCAAGTCGGCGACCTGGTGATGACGCGCGATCATGGGCCACAACCAATTCGGTGGATCGGACAACGGCGTATTGGCCTTGCAGAGTTGTTGTGTGACCCGACTTTGCAACCCATCCTGATCCGCCAAGGTACGTTGGGACATGACCTGCCTGAACGCGATATCTTGGTGTCTCGCCAACATCGGATGCTGATATCCGGGCCAGAGGCAGAGCTTATGTTTGGTGTAAATGAGTTGTTGATACGCGCGCTGCATCTGACCTGTCTTGCTGGGATCGAGGCCGTGAGGCTTCGCGAAGTCACCTATTTGCATATGCTATTTGATCGCCACGAACTGGTGCTGGCTGATGGAGCATGGAGCGAAAGCTTTCAGCCCGGACAGCGCAGCTTGGGCGGTCTGGACGAAAACGAAAGATGCGAGTTGTTCAAAATTTTCCCGGAACTCTCAAATGAGCAGATTCCGCAGCAATTTGTTAGCGCGCGGGTGACGCTTAAGGCGTTTGAAGCGCGCGCACTGTTGCGTGCTTAAACACCGCTCGTGGCTCGGGACAGCTATGGTCATGCCGGCACGGGGAATTCTGACCCTTCCTACAGGCTTGCATGGTCCGACGCCGCTTGACCATCAAGCCTTCGCAAGAACATAATCTCGCAACATGGGATTTGCGTCCCGCAACAGCCGGAACACGCCCGCCAATGAATCCATCGCTTTTGACCCCACTTGCCGCCTCGCTTCCGGCAACAGTTCCCTTTGTTGGCCCCGAAGCGCAAGAGCGCGGTTTGGGCCGGGCGTTTCGCGCGCGTTTGGGGGCAAATGAAAGCCTGTTCGGCCCCTCACCCGCAGCCATTAAGGCGATGCAAGACGCGGCCAAAGATGTGTGGATGTACGGCGATCCGGACGTGCATGATCTGACCAATGCCTTGGCCACAATGCATGGTTGCGGCCCCGAAAACATCATCGTCGGCGAAGGGATTGATGGTTTGCTGGGCTATCTTGTCCGCCTGATGATTGGTCCAGGCGATAAAGTGACCACGTCGCTTGGCGCGTATCCCACGTTCACTTTCCATGTTGCAGGGTTTGGCGGCGAGATTTACCGGGTGCCCTATAAGGGCGATCATGAAGACCCTGACGCGTTATTGGAAAATGCGCGGGCGGTGAGGTCAAAACTGATCTATCTGTCGAACCCCGACAATCCGATGGGCAGCCATCATCCTGCGGCAGTGATTGACACGATGATTGCGCAAATTCCCGACGGGTGCCTGATGATTCTGGACGAGGCGTATATCGATCTTGCACCCGAAGGGACAGCGCCAAAGGTCGATGCGAATGATCCTCGGGTCATACGGTTCCGCACGTTTTCAAAAGGTTACGGGATGGCGGGGTTGCGCGTGGGTTATGCCATTGGCGCAAAAGAACTGATCCAATCGTTTCACAAAGTACGGAACCACTTTGGCGTTGGCCGGATTGCCCAAGCGGGCGCGCTTACCGCATTGGCCGATCAAGCACATCTTGCCCGCGTCCGCGACCAAGTGACCCAAGCGCGGGTCACGCTTGTTGATATTGCGCAGCAAAACGGATTGCGCGCCCTGCCCTCTGCCACCAACTTCACATGCATTGATTTGGGTAGGAACGGTGACTTTAGCCGCGCGACCTTGGCGGCACTGTTAGACTTGGGTGTTTTTGTGCGGATGCCCGGCGTGGCGCCCTTGGACCGATGCCTGCGCATCAGCCATGGGAACGACGCTGCGCTGCAAATCTTTGCCGAATGCCTGCCCATTGCGTTGAAGCAGGCGGAAAAATCACTCGGCCGCTAGACCGGGTGTTGCAGGTCCAACGGCAGGTGCGGCACCTGCTGGCACCTCGGCCGGACCAAGGCGCGGCGGCGCGGATTGCATTGCCTCAACGACCGGTACATGTGTCGATGCAGTTGCACTTGCGTCCAGTTCACGGCGAAACACGAGCATGTTGTGAAAGCTGGTCTTGGTGCCGGTAAAACCAACGCGTTCGTCAACGGGCAAGGTGTCGGCGCGCACATAATCCCAGCCGTCACTGCCCATCGCATTCATCACCATGCTTAGTGCCAAGGCAAACCGCTCTTCGGTGGTTTTCACACCGCGTGCTTTTTCGCCACGGCGTGGGGCGGGAATGACTTTGAATTCATAGCGTGGCATTCGGCGGCTCCCTCAAGATCATGTGACCGTATAGCCTGAATCGTGCGCGCCGTCCAAGCCGGGACTGTGTTTCAGCGGCGAAAACGGGATTTTCTGCCACATCGCAAGATGATGTAGCTGCAAATCCAGATTTCACCATTCATGGATGCAGGAAATGGTATTCGGGGCGCACGTGCCCCAAATACCGCCGTCTAAGGTAATCGGGGTTATAGCCCCAGTTTTTGCGCTACAAGCGCGTTCACAATGGCCGGGTTCGCTTTGCCACCTGTTGATTTCAACACCTGCCCTGTGAACCAACCCGCCAACTTGGCATTCACCTTGGCTTTTTCAACCTGATCAGGGTTTGCTGCAATCAACGCGTCAAGGGCGGCCTCGATTTCACCGGTATCCGTGACCTGTTGCATGCCATGTGCCGCCGCAACCTGTGCAGGATCGCCGCCTTGTGACCAAACCAATTCAAACAAATCCTTGGCCATCTTGCCCGAAATCGTGCCTTTGGCGATCAGATCCAGCACGCCGCCCAATTGGGCAGCCGTCATCGGGCTGTCAGCAATCGCCAAACCTTCTTTGTTCAAACGACCAAACAACTCGTTGATGACCCAATTCGCGGCCTGCTTGCCGTCCCTGCCCTGCGCCACAGTCTCAAAGAAGCCTGCAGACTCCAGATCGGCCGTCAGCACGTTGGCGTCATAATCCGTCAGGCCGAAATCGCCCATGAAGCGGGCCTTCTTGGCATCGGGGAGTTCCGGCATGGTCGCGGCAATCTGATCGACCCAAGCCTGCTCAATCTCGAGCGGCAGCAGATCGGGACATGGGAAATAACGGTAATCATGCGCCTCTTCTTTGCTGCGCATAGAGCGGGTTTCGTTCTTGTCCGGGTCATAAAGACGGGTTTCTTGGCGGACCTTGCCGCCATCCTCTAGGATGGCAATCTGCCGGCGCGCCTCATAGTCGATCGCCATTTGGATGAACCGCATAGAGTTCATGTTCTTCAACTCACATCGTGTGCCAAGGTGGCTAAAATCTTGCGTCGCCTGATACTTTTCATACTGGCCGGGCAAACAAACAGAAACGTTCACATCGGCCCGCAGGTTGCCGTTTTGCATGTTGCCATCACAGGTGCCCAGATACCGCAAAATCTGGCGCAGCTTGACCACAAAGGCCGCTGCCTCTTCGGGGCCGCGGATGTCGGGGCGGCTGACGATCTCCATCAGGGCGACGCCGGTACGGTTAAAATCCACAAACGACATGGTTGGGTCCATGTCATGGATCGACTTGCCCGCGTCCTGTTCAAGGTGGATGCGTTCAATGCGCACCAACCGCGCGACCCCGGGGGCCATTTCAATCAGCACTTCGCCCTCACCCACGATGGGGTGATACAGTTGCGAAATCTGATAGCCCTGCGGCAAATCGGGGTAGAAATAGTTCTTACGGTCAAAGGCAGAGTTCAGGTTGATCTTGGCCTTCAGCCCAAGACCAGACCGCACAGCCTGTTCAATGCAAAATTCGTTGATGACCGGCAACATGCCCGGCATCGCCGCATCCACAAAGGCGACGTTTGAATTCGGTTCGGACCCGACTTGGGTCGACGCGCCCGAAAACAGCTTGGCATTGGACGAAACCTGCGCATGGATTTCCATACCGATGACCAGTTCCCAATCATGCTTTGCACCCGCAATCACCTTTGGTTTGGGCGTGGTATAAGTCAGATCAAGCATCACGGTCTCCTCAGTCAAATGATCTGCCGTAAGGGGCAAATCGCAGGGTCACTTGCACGACTTCTTAGGCAGAGCGTTGGGGCGGGGCAAGGGCTTGGCGGCGGAAAGCCGCGCAACGGCGGGGAATTCGACCTCAATTGCTTGCCTAAACCCCCTTTGCGCCACAAACGAAACCGTCACGCACTTCCCGCGTGGGGCCACCATGAACGGACGCATGACCCATTCTGCCCTGAAAACCGCGCTGATTGCTGCACTGTTGCTTGCTGGGTGCAGCAAGGTGAAACTGCCCCAGATTGATCTTTCGGACATCAGTCTGCCCAGTTTGGGTACAGCGCATACCCCAGTGATGCGTTGGGATCATCGCCCCGAGGCGCAAGAATGGACCACCGCAACGTTGCGCGCTCTCGCGACACAAGACGCATCCCTCGCTTCCAACATTCCTTCAGATATCGATGCTTGGTGCCCGGGCTATCCCAAAGCCACAGCGATGGAGCGACGGGCGTTTTGGGCTGGTTTGTTGTCTGCAATTTCGAAATATGAAAGTTCGTCGAACCCAAAGGCCGCGGGGGGTGGTGGCAAGTACATCGGCCTGATGCAGATTTCGCCCAAGTCAGCGGCGAATTACGGGTGTGACGCGACCTCGTCCAAAGCCTTGAAAGAGGGGGCGGCCAATCTGCAATGCGCGGTCAAGATTGTCGCAGCCCAAGTTGGCAACGACGGTGTGGTCGCAGGCAAAGGCAACCGCGGCGTTGGCCGCGATTGGATGCCGCTACGCAATGCCAAAAAGCGCGCAGAAATGCAGGCCTGGCTGGCCCAACAAAGCTACTGCCAGTAACCTAATCTTGCCCAACCGCCCCCTTTAAGCCGCAAGCATCCGCGCGACCATTTCGCCTAAGTTGCGGCTTAGGCTTGGCACGGCCGTGATGCGTGCCAATTCTGTGCAGATCATCCCCTGACGGTCGGCATCAAACCTGCGCCACGTCTCAAACGCGCCCGACATCCGTGCCGAAGTTTGCGGATTGACCGGGTCAAGTTTGATCAGCCAGTCGGCCAGCAACCGGTAGCCAGAGCCATCGGCCAAATGAAAGCCCGCGTGATTGGCGGTCAACGCACCAAAAACCGACCGGAACCGATTTGGGTTTTTCCAATCAAAATCCTTATGTTGCGTCAACTTGGCCGTTACGGTCGCCACCGTTTCGGGTGCTGCGCAAGTGATTTGCGCGGCGAACCATTTGTCCATCACAAGGCGGTCATCCTTCCAACGGTTCTCAAATTGTGCAAGTTCCGATTGTCCCATCCCATGATCCAACAAGGCCTGCAGGCTGCCCAAGCTTTCTGTCATATTGTCCGCCGCAGCAAAGCTTGCGCGGGCGGTCGCCCCTTCATCCAAACTGGTCAACAGACTAACCGCCACCATGCGCAGGGCGCGCTTGCCTGCGGCTTCGGCATCTGGCGAAAATGGGCCGGTGCTGCGGAGTGACTGCTCCAACGCGGGCAGCCCTGCGGACAACGCCTGTGCTAGTGCGACCGACAAACGGCGCTGCTGCGTGTGAATAACGGCGGGATCCGGGACGTGGCCCGCTGCATGCAGCGTGGCCGCCATATCATCCTCTCCCGGCAAGCGCAGCGCAAGCGCGCGGAATGCCGGATCAAGACCCGTGTCAAAGGCAATGCGCCTCAAGCCATCCATCAGCTCTGGCAGGGGCTCGCCCTCTTCAACGATCATCCGCGCCAAGACATCTTTGGCCAGCGCACGGCCCGCTTCCCATCGGTTGAATTCATCGGTGTCATGGGCCAAAAGGAACGCGCGGTCAGCCACCGATACCGCGCGGTCCAGCACCACGGGCGCGGAAAACCCACGCAAAATCGATGCGGTTGGTTTGCTGGAAAGCCCGGTGAAGTCAAAACTCTGGGTGGATTTGGTCAATTCAAGGACCGTTGTCGGCACCACTTCATCCCCGTTAGGATTAAGAAGCCCGACGGCCACAGGAATGACCTTTGGGTCCTTGCGCGCTTGCCCTGGCGTGCTTGGGTTATCTTGCGTAAGCGTCAGACGAAAGGTTCCGGTCTGCGGCATCCAATCTTCGGTCACAGTCACCTTTGGCGTGCCCGCTTGCGAATACCAACGACTGAACTGCGCCAGATCGCGCCCTGTAGCGTCTTCAAACACCTTCAACCAATTCTCGATGGTTGCAGCGTCACCGTCATGGCGATCAAAATACAGGGTCAGCGCACGTTCATAGTCCACGTCGCCCACCAGCGTTTTCAACATGCCGATCACTTCTGCGCCTTTTTCATAGACCGTCGCGGTGTAGAAGTTGTTAATTTCGACAAAGCTTTCTGGACGCACGGCATGGGCCAAGGGACCGGCATCCTCGCGGAATTGACGCGCGCGCAAGGTCAAAACATCCTCTATCCGTTTGACCGCATGTGACCGCATATCCCCGGTGAATTGCTGATCACGGAAAACGGTCAGACCCTCTTTCAAACACAGTTGAAACCAATCCCGGCAGGTGATCCGGTTACCAGTCCAGTTGTGGAAATATTCGTGCGCGATCACGCCTTCGATACGATTATAGTCGACATCTGTCGCTGTTTCAGGTGAGGCCAAAACAAGCTTGGAGTTGAAAATGTTTAAGCCCTTGTTCTCCATCGCGCCCATGTTGAAGTCATCGACGGCCACAATGTTGAAAATGTCCAAGTCATATTCACGCCCATAAACCTGTTCGTCCCAGCGCATCGACCGGATCAAACTGTCCATCGCATAGGCGCACAATTCCTCATCGCCCTTTCGCACATAGATATTCAGCGCTACATCGCGGCCCGATTTGGTGACAAAACTGTCCGAATGGGCCAGCAAATCACCAGCCACGAGTGCAAAAAGATAGGCGGGTTTGGGCCAAGGGTCGTCCCATTCTGCCCAGCCTTTGCCCGAAGCGGTCGGATTTCCGTTCGACAACAAAATCGGCAAATCCGCCTCTATGCGCACGGTGAAAGGTGCCATGACATCGGGGCGGTCGGGGTAAAAGGTGATGTGGCGAAAACCCTGCGCCTCACATTGGGTGCAATACATGCCGCGCGACATGTAAAGCCCCTCAAGCGTGGTGTTGGCTTCGGGCGCGATTTCCACCTCTGTTGCCAAAACAAAATCGCCACTTGGCAGGTCAGCAGCAGCAATCGTCAGTCCACTTTCGTCTTGCACAACGCGTACCGGCGCGCCCGCGATCTGACAGCTGATCAATTTCAGCCCCTCGCCATCAAGGCGCAAATCAAGGTCCGTACCGCGATCGGGATTGGGCGAAAAGTGCAGATTTGCCAAAACGCGCGTGGCGGTGGGCGACAGGCGGAAGGTCAGATCAACCTTGGTCACCTGATGCGTGAAGGGCAAGTAGTCTTTCAGAAAAACGGTGCGCGGGTCATGGGCGGTCATGGCAGACTCCTCTTTGCGACAGGCTATGCGATGGGCTGCCAGACGCAAGTGCCCCAAAGGGCCCAGCCCCAATCAAACAGAACGCCGCATTTGATTTTTGCGTTCCGCGCGGAATATGGCTTTACGAATCTCGCCCGGGCGCGGCATAGACGTTCCATGAATGTTCTCATTTGGTTCAAACGTGATTTGCGCTGTCAGCACCACCCTGCCCTGCGTTTGGGTCATCAAATGGGGCGGGTTTTACCACTGTATATCGTCGAACCTGACTATTGGCAGTTACCCGAAACCTCGGCGCGGCAATGGGAGTTTACGGCGGAATGTCTGACCGAGTTGCGCGACGACCTTAAGGCGATGGGAGCAACGTTGATCGTGCGCACGGGCGACGCCTTGACCTGTTTGGAAAAGCTTTGCCGCCAACACCATATCGCGCGGATCATTTCGCATGAAGAGACAGGCAACACATGGTGCGTGGCGCGCGACCGCCGCGTTGCGGAATGGTGCAAAACTGCGGGTATTGAATGGCGTGTTGTGCCACAACCCGGAGAGTCCGAACTGGTAATCGAAGAAGACACAAGTCCACCGATAGCAGGTCTGATGGCCGTAGAGGGGCTAGAGTCGGGGCCTATTCCATCGTTCAAGTCATTGAAAATGAAGCATGACCCATGCCCGCATCGTCAGATCGGGGGCAGATCGCAGGGGTTGTTGCAGTTAAACTCTTTCTTGCAAGTGCGGGCAGAAACCTACTCTGTCGATGCGACATCGCCCCTGACGGCAGAGCGGACTTGCTCTCGGGTGTCGGCGCATTTGGCGTTGGGAACGCTTGCAATAAGTGAAGTGGCAACCCAGACGGGTCTGCGCCAAGCCGAACATGGAAGCAGAAACTGGCGCAATTCCTTGGCAAGATTTCAGCGCCAACTTGGTTTAAGAGAACACTTTCTTGCGCTGCCAGACCGGCAATCCTTGGTCGAAAATTGGGCGAACTCGGCGCAGTTGGGCGCGCAAAACGTTGGGTTTCTGGAACATCGGTCAGATCCCCTTGCGGCTTGGCGTGCTGGGAAAACCGGCCTTCCCTTTCTGGACGCCTGCATGCGCTATCTGGCGGCGACGGGTTGGTTGAACTTTGCCATGCGCTCATTGGTGCTGCAGGCAGCGACCGAGGGGTTGGGGGTAGATGCGTATCAAGCGGCGCTGCATCTGGCGCGAAGTACAACTGATTATGATCCACGCCTGCATTGGGCGCAGGTGCTGACCTCGTTAGACACCCAAACAACGCGCCCTGCCCCTGCATTGCAACCAGTCAAACGCGGCATGAAACACGATCCGAACGGGGTTTTTATTCGTCGTTGGGTGCCGGAATTGGCATCTGTTCCGGCAGAGTTCATCCATGAACCTTGGAAATGGCCCGGCTTTTACGCCGCCTTAGGACAGCGCTACTTTGCACCAATAGTTCAACAGCCACAAAGAACTGGCAACACGCGCCGCGCGCCGCCAGTCTTACAACGCGCCACGGCACCCCGTGGTTTTGCGCGCATTCCGGCACAGCATCATTCGCAAACTCATCGCGGGGCACAGTTGGTGATGGACATTTGACAATAAGATCAAGTGCGTAGGCGCTATAGTGCCTCTGCCAGCTTTGCGAGTTTGGCCAACGTTTCCATCCCCAGACGATCGGCCCCAAAAGCCAGCGCACCGGCCCGCGCTTCGGCATTTGGAAAGGTGATCGTTTGCGTAATGCGGGTGCTTGCACCCAAGGGATCCAACGAAACTTCCACCAGCATACCAGCCATGTCGCCTTGGTCGCCGTCCAGCAGAAACTCTATGCGATGAGGCCGATCATACAGCGTAATCCGATGGCGGTTCGGCCAAATCGTTCCATCAGGTCCAATCATGTCAAACCGCCAGATGCCGCCTTGACGCAGGTCGATTTCCTTGGTCCGGCAAGAATACCCCGCAGGCCCAAACCAATTGGGCAAATGCACAGGATCGGTCCAGCACCGCCAAACCACCTCAATATCGGCGTCGACAACCCGAGAAAGGGTCATTTGCAGATCAGACATTCAAAGACCTCGCGTAAACTTCCAACTGATCTGCGCAAGTTCCCCAACCGCCCTGGAACCCCATGGCTTCGTGCTGCTGGGCGGCCTCTTTGGAACGGTGTCGTACGACGGCGGTATAACGTGTCACGCCATTCCCCAGATCTTCAAAGGTCAGAATTGCGGTCATGAACGGCTCTGCAGCGGGCTTCCAGCCTGCCGTGTAGGTATCTGTAAAAACAAGCTTTTCTTCTGGAATAACCTCCAGATAGACACCTTTGTTTTCCATGATCGTGCCGTCAATGTCAAAAGTGGTGTTGCAGGCACCGCCCGGACGCAAATCCAGTTCGCACGCGGTCACCTTGTGCGGTTTGGGCACAAACCAAGGCATCAAATGCTCTGGCGTCGTCCAGCATTTCCAGATCAAATGGCGTGGCGCTTTCAGGTCACGGGTCAAAACCAGATCAGTTTCCGGGTCAATCTTCATTTTTTGCTTCCAGCATTAAGGTTTCAACATAGGCCTGCAGACGGTCGGTTCGCGCCTCCCATTCCCGCTTTTGCGCACTTAACCAATCTTGGGTGGCGGCAATCGCTTCGGGGCGGGCCGAACACATGCGCGTGCGGCCCGTTTTCGTGGTTTCAATCAGCGCGGCGCCTTCAAGCACCGCCAGATGGCGCATCACAGTCGGCAAAGCGAGGCCCGTTGGCCGCGCCAGTTCACTGACTGCCACTGCGCCCTTGCCCAACTGTTCTAAAATTGCGCGCCGGGTTGGGTCTGACAGCGCCTGAAAGATCGCAGAGAGGTCGGGTTCATACTTAGCCATAGTGCTAAGTAATAATGACAGACCCGCAGAAAGCAAGCGGGATTTATACCGAAAACCGTATTCTATACGCCCGCCCATAACTTCTTTGCCCAAATCCATCGAATGCAAGATCAGCATTTGTTGCCGCGCCGAAAAAATGCCCCTAACTGTGGTACGAAGTTTTCGCACGTAGGAGCCCCCATGACCCGCACAGAGCGCTACGGCCTGCAGGTTGATCCCTGCCTTGCTACATTTGTCGAGGCAGAGGCGCTGCCCGGCACTGGCGTCTCAACCGATCAATTCTGGCAGGGGTTTGCGGGGCTGATCCGCGATTTGGCCCCCAAAAACCGGGCGCTGTTGGCCAAGCGTGACCTGCTTCAAGCCAAGATTGATGCGTGGCACATCGCGCACCGTGCGAAACCGCATGATCACGCGGCATATGCAGCGTTCTTGGGCGAGATCGGGTATCTTTTGCCCGAAGGGCCGGCGTTTCAGATCGACACGACCAATGTCGACCCAGAGATCGCCGTCGTCCCGGGGCCGCAATTGGTGGTGCCCATCACCAATGCCCGCTTTGCACTGAATGCAGCGAACGCGCGCTGGGGCAGTTTGTATGACGCGTTCTACGGGACCGATGCGATGGGCAGCACCCCACCCGCAGGTGGATATGAGCGGGGCCGTGGCGCGCGGGTCGTGGCACGCGCGCGGGTGTTTCTGGACGACGCGTTTCCGATTGCCGGAACCAGCCATGCCGATGTGCACCGATATTATGTCAAGGACGGGGTGTTGTTGATTGACGATATGCCTTTGGTGCAGCCAGAAAAGTTTGTGGGCTATACCGGAAACCCCAAAGCGCCAGAAACGGTTTTGTTGCGCAACAATGGGTTGCACGTCGTATTGGTCTTTGATCGTGCTCATTTCATCGGTGCGCGCGATCAGGCCTGCCTTGCGGATGTGGTTCTGGAAAGCGCCTTGTCGGTGATCATGGATTGTGAGGATTCAGTCGCCTGCGTGGACGCCGAAGATAAGGTCGACGCCTATCGCAATTGGCTGGGCTTGATGAAGGGTGACCTGACTGCGGTTATGGAAAAGGGTGGCAAGACCCAAACCCGTCGCTTGAATGAAGATCGTAGCTATTACACCCCAACGGGCGACGCAGCACATCTTAAAGGCCGGTCATTGATGTGGGTTCGCAATGTGGGCCACCTGATGACCAACCCCGCGATCCTGTTGCCCGACGGGTCCGAGGTGCCCGAAGGCCTGATGGATGCGGCAGTGACAGCACTGATTGCCATGCACGATCTGGCAAAGACCGCCAAAACGACCACAGCAGGCGGGTTCAGAAACTCTGTCATGGGGTCGGTCTATGTCGTGAAACCCAAAATGCACGGCCCGGAAGAGGTCGCCTTTACCACAGAGATTTTCACAAAGGTTGAGGAATTTCTTGGTTTGCCGCTGAACACCGTCAAACTTGGCATCATGGACGAAGAGCGCCGCACCACGGTGAACCTAAAAGAATGCATCCGCGCAGCACAGCACCGCGTCGCCTTTATCAACACCGGTTTTCTGGACCGAACAGGCGACGAAATTCATACCTCGATGGAGGCCGGGCCTTTTTCTCGCAAGGATTTCATCAAGCGCAAAGGCTGGATCACCGGCTATGAAAACCAGAACGTCGATATCGGTCTTGAGTGTGGCCTTTCAGGTCGCGCGCAAATCGGCAAGGGCATGTGGGCCATGCCCGATCTGATGTCAGCCATGCTGGAACAAAAGATTGACCACCCGAAATCTGGGGCGAATTGCGCTTGGGTCCCATCTCCTACGGCCGCGACTTTGCATGCCCTGCACTATCACAAGATCGACGTCTTTGCTGTGCAGCGCAAACTTGCTGCGGGGGGGCGTCGGGCCTTTGTGGAGACTATTCTTGATATTCCGTTGGCCACTTACCGCAAATGGAACGAAGCGCAGGTCCAACGTGAGGTTGAAAACAACGCTCAGGGCATTTTGGGGTATGTGGTCCGCTGGATTGATCAAGGGGTTGGATGTTCAAAAGTGCCTGACATCAACGACATCGCCTTGATGGAGGACCGCGCAACCTGCCGTATCTCATCACAAGCGCTGGCGAACTGGATGTTGCACGGCGTGGTGGACCAAGATCAGGTCATGGCTGCGATGAAGAAAATGGCGCTGGTTGTGGACCGCCAGAACGCCGCGGATCCGCAGTACCATCCGATGGCCCCCGGATTTCAGGGCATCGCGTTTCAAGCGGCCTGTGATTTGGTGTTCAAAGGCCGCGCGCAACCCAGCGGCTATACAGAACCCCTGTTGCACCATTACCGCCAATTGGCAAAAGCCGGACGTTAGGCGACATCCAGTGCCAAGGCATGAATGCGCGTGTTCAGATCGCCAATGGCGGCATGAACCGCGCGGTGGCGTGCCACACGTGACAGGCCCGCAAAAGCTGCTGCCCTGATCATCACGCGAAAATGGCTTTCGCCGCTGCCGTCATCACCGCTATGGCCTGCGTGCTTGTGGCTCTCGTTTTCGATTTCCAGCAACTCTGGCTGAAAAGCCTCGGTCAATCTTTGCCTAAGGTCAAACTCTGCGCGCATTTTCGTGCGATGCCCCCTGTTATCCGCCGCATAAACCCCTAAACTCTTGCCTCCGAGTCGGAAAGGCCAAGCGTATGACAAGTCGTCCCCCATTTGAATTTGATATCCGCGTTTCGTCGGATAAAGCCAAGCGTAAGACCACCCGTCGGGGGATGTCCGGGGCGTTTGAAACTTCGCAAAAACGCTGTGATTATCCGAATTGCAAAGAAAAGGGCGCCTACCGCGCACCGAAATCGCCGGATCATCTGGACGAATTTTTCTGGTTCTGCCGGGACCATGTGCGCGAGTACAATTTGAAATGGAACTTCTTTGGCACAGCCACAGACGAAGAGTTTCAAAAACTTTTGGACAAAGACCGTCTGTGGGAGCGCGAAACCAAACCTTTTTCGAAAAAAGATGACGGGAATTCGTGGCACCGGGTGGGCGTCAATGATCCGCTGTCGCTGCTGGGCGAAAAGGCCACGCAAAACCCCGGCAAACCCGTCTCCAACGCCACCCGCAAATTGCCTGCGACCGAACGCAAGGCGATAGAGATTCTGGACGCGCGCGACACCTGGTCAAAGACAGAAATACGCAAGCAGTACAAAGGGTTGGTCAAAGATCTTCACCCCGACATGAACGGCGGTGACCGCAGCGACGAAGACCGCCTGCAAGAGGTTGTCTGGGCGTGGGACCAGATCAAAGACAGCCGATATTTCAAGGAATAGCGGCTGCCATTTTTGATCAATCCCATCAAATCCACCTTCGCCTCAAATTTTCGCTACGTGTCCCTTTGGATGAATATCAACGATCGGTCAGGGTTTGAAGGAATGCCACGATTGCGGCCTCTTCCACCTCGGTCAGTTTCAGATTGCCCAACTCGTCACGATTGACGGTTGCGGGAACTTCGGCCTTGGGCCAACACCGCTGGGCCAAAGCTTCAGCCTCTGGCAGATTTCCAGCACAGGCGGGCCAGACATCGCGGGTGTTGTAAAACCGGACGACCCCAGCCAAGGTTTTGAAATAGCCGTTATGGGTATAAGCGCGCGGCGCGTCTGGGGTGGCGCGGGCATCGACGTTGCGCAAGGTTGGCACCTTGACCTTACCCATCATGTCATCTGCCAACGGGGCATAGATCAAATCGGCGGCAAGTGTCGGGCCGACACCCAGATCCACCCAATCTGCGCCCAACGGGTTGGCCGCCATTTCGTAATAGGGATTGGCCGGGTTACGGGGCACGCCCAGATTGTCATAGGTGAAATCTGTGAACAGCGCCCCCTCACCCAAAGGACCGGCGTCAGTGATATGACAGGCGGAACACTTGCCTTTGGTGTTAAACAACTCAAGCCCGGCAAGCTCTTGTGCGCTTAGAGTGCCTTGACCCGCGACAAACGCATCATACCGCGAGGAAAATCGGTTCACCTCTGGCGAGGCCTCATAGACAGCTATGGCACGTGCAAGCAGGGCAAAGGCTTGATCCACTTTGCCAGCAGCCTCTTCGTCCAGCGGGGCCGTCGCGAGGCTTAACGCACAGGCTTCACCGACACGTGCCGCAAATTCGGCGTGGGTTTCACACGCGCGGGCGACGACGCTTGCGGGGTCCGGCATCGCCATTTCCGCTGGGTTAAGGATGGGTTGCATGGATTGATCTGCAAGGACAGAGCCCGTAACGTTTCCGGTCGCACGGCCGTCGAAAAA